>JAJRRR010000170.1 GCA_024279285.1 Planctomycetota bacterium | reverse complement strand
GGGTCAAAATCGGCCAATTCTTCCCCACTGCCCCTGGAAAGCCTGGGAAGCCACTGGCTCTTTCTTGCGGATTTTGCGCATCTTATGATACCACAGCGCTTGGGAGCAAGCGCAAGCTTGACTTGGGAACTTCTGGCCCACTCCCACATTGGAACATGCCTCGGGGAAGGTTAAATTAGTACAAAGGGCTTCTCGTCCTTGGTTCCTTCAGGTTGCCTTTGGGAGGCACGGTCCAGGCCATGGCACTGGTAACACTGCGAGTTTTGGATGGGGCGGATCGTGGGCGCGTGTTCCGCAATCTGCCCACCCCGGTGACCATTGGCCGGGAAGAAGGCAACACCGTGCAACTCAACGACGAGCGGGTCAGCCGCTTCCATGCCAAAATCCAAGAGGATCAGGACAAACTGGTGCTGACTGATCTGGACAGCACCAACGGAACCAAAGTCAACGGAGAAGAGATTTCGGTCCACATCCTGCGCCACGGGGACTTGATCACGCTGGGCCGCTCGGTGCTGGTGTTTGGAACCAAGGAAGAGATTGCCCAACGCTTGGCCCGATTGCGACAAAAAGAACTCTCCGGCAGCCCCACCGCTCCCGGGGGTGATAAACTGCTCAAATTTGATACCAGCTCTTTTGAGCTGAATGTGGACCAGTTGGACGAAGCAGCCGACTTTTACGCCGCTTTGCAGCAGCTCGATCCGCCCAGTTTGCCTTCGCGGCTCTCTCCGGCCCAAGCCGGACAACTGGCCGAGCTGCTCTCTTATCTGCACACCCGAATCCGACGCCTGATCGCCTCGGTGCAGATGGAACCGGACGAAGAACGAGTCACCCTGGATCAGACCCGATGGCAAGCTCTGCTGGACCTTCAGTGGCGACTGGCCAACTACTTGCGCCAAATCGGCGACCCTGAAGGTCGCCCTGGCGAGGATTGAGAAACTGTCAAAATCTGCCTTTTTCTCAAAAAGCTTCTCCCTTCCCAGATTTATCAAGCTAGTTGCTTGGAAGTTGAACATCTTGGGTGCAGCAGGAGGCTCCGGTGACTTGGGTTCCCAAGATGACCTCCACCCCAGGGGCTTGTTCGTAGGCCCCAAAGTCGTTAAACCACCACCGTTTGGCCAGGCGGTAGAGGAAACTTTTTTCCGGGACTTCAAACTCCGGATCGTATTGCGAGCAGCGGCGTTGCATCTGCTCCAGCTCTTGCAGGGCAGTGCCCCGGACGGTGGTGTCGCGTGCTTGGTGTTTGAGCACCAGTAGGCGGAGCAGGTCGGGCCGCTCCAGCACAATGCAGCCCCGCGTGGCCGAAGCCGCCAGTTGACGAAACTCCCTCAGAAACGCCGACCCAGCGATCACCTCTCCCAGCGGCCGTGAGTCGTGAATCGTATCCGTGGCAAACTGAATGATCGGACACGGCTCAATGTCGCCCCAAGGGCTGATGTGATGGGTCACTCCAATGGCCGCCGGACACAGCGCCCGACCTCGGTGGTCGTAGTATGCGTCAATAATCACGATGGGTTTCTTGGCTCGCATCTGAACCACAAACTCACGCACCCGACGCTGCTGTTGGGGAGTGAGGGCCAGATGGGGAGCGGCGTCCGGACCCACTGGCCTGTAGGTGTGGAACCACACATACATCACTCCCAGCTCAATCAGCCGGTCTAGCCACTCTTCGGTGAGCATGTCGTCAATGTTGGTCTGGCACAAACTGGTGCAGACCCCGGTAAGGAGCTTGTGCCGCAGGCAGTTGTGCAGTCCTTGCATGGTGCGGTCCCAAACCCGACGCCCCTTGCGACGCTGGTCGGAGACGATTTGGTTGCCTTCGACGCTAATCAACGGGGTGGCGTTGCCCAGGCGGCGCAGTTCCCGAGCCACTTCGTCGGTGATGAAGTGTCCGTTGGTGAAAATCTGAAAATAGCAGTCCCGATGACGACGCAAAATCTCCAGCAACTCCGAGTGCATAAACGGCTCCCCGCCCATGAGCCCAAAGAACACATTGCCCATTTGCTTGGCTTCCCGAATGAGCCGGTCCATGGCTTCCAGAGAGATCTTTTGCTGCTTGGCCGCCACATCTACCCAGCAGCCTTGGCAACGCAGGTTGCAACTGTTGATGATGGAGATGAACAAAAAGGGAGGAAAATACTCCCCCCGACGCAACCGCCGCTTGAAGCGCTGCATGGCCAAGATGCCCTTGAACCCCATCAGATACACAAACTTGAACAAAAGCCGCTTATCGGTTTCGGTCAGCAGGCGCCAGGCCATGCGCAGATACATCGTCTATCCTCATCTTGAACGGAACACGGTGCCAAAAAGGAACACGGTGCCAAAAAGGAACACGGCCCCAGTATAACCCCCCGGGCACCACTTTCCTAGCAGACACGGTGGGCCGGGGCTAGCGCACCAATCCCTGCCAACTGAGGCGAAGAAGAGGCGCCGCTTCAAGAACCACCTCGTTCTTGACGAACTTCCGCTGGTCCCTGTCTCCCGGGTAATTGAGTGTGGAAACCGATGTGTCGTAAGCAAAAACCAAGCCCAAATTCGGCATGATTCTTTCCTGGCGCAGAGCTTCGCATGGGGGCGTTACTGTTGTTCCCAACTGCCCGTTTTGCTTGTCCTCAAATCACCAGGGAACAACAATACTTTTTGGTCCTGCCGACTTTACGAAAGGCTCTAGTCCTTGCTCCCCTTTGAAGCCGCTGCCTGGGAAGAAGCAGGTGGCTTTGCTTTTTGCCGTTGGGAGCGGTAGCGCCGGTGGAGTTCTCGGAGGCGGCGTACCAGTTCGCGCTGTTCCTCGTCCAGTACGGATTCAATTTCCTGGTCGCGCTTGCGCTTTAGCTCCTCAATTTGTTTCAGCAGGG
>JAJRRR010000169.1 GCA_024279285.1 Planctomycetota bacterium | reverse complement strand
TTTGTCAACGACCAGTTGGACCGACCTACCCTGGAACAAATCGTCCAAGGCGGCACCCGACTGGTGGCGCTTCGCTGCGCGGGGTTTAACAATGTGGACCTTCCGGCTTCGGAGGAGTTG
Organism: Planctomycetota bacterium; assembly: GCA_024279285.1. Taxonomy (GTDB): domain Bacteria; phylum Planctomycetota; class Planctomycetia; order Pirellulales; family S012-138; genus S012-138. Next base: position 2,046 of record JAJRRR010000169.1, on the reverse strand, counting down.
GGCCTGACTGTGGTGCGCGTGCCGGCCTACTCTCCCCATGCCGTGGCCGAGCACACCGTGGGACTGATCCTCACCCTGAACCGCAAGATCCATCGGGCCTATCACCGAGTGCGCGACGGAAACTTTTCGCTGGAAGGGCTGATGGGCTTTGATCTGGTGGGAAAGACCGTGGGGATCGTCGGCACGGGAAAAATTGGGGCCGTGGTGGCTCGTATCCTTCACGGATTCGGGTGCCGCTTGCTGGCCACCGATCCGCAGCCCAATCCCGATTGTCTGGCCCTGGGCGTGCAATACCTCTCCTTGGAGCAACTGCTGGCCCAATCCGACATCGTCACCCTCCATTGCCCCCTGACCCCGCAGACTTTTCACCTGATCAACCACCACACGCTCCAGCATCTCAAACCCGGGGCCATGCTCATCAACACCAGCCGCGGCGCCGTGATTGACACTCCGGCGGTGATCCAGGCCCTGAAACAAGGCCGCATCGGCTCCCTGGGACTGGATGTTTATGAGGAAGAAGGGGATGTGTTTTTCCAGGACCTTTCGGACCGAGTGATCCAGGACGATGTGTTGGCTCGGCTGCTCACTTTTCCCAATGTGATCATCACAGGCCATCAGGCGTTTTTCACCCGCGAGGCGTTGCAAGCCATTGCTCGGACCACTTTGAGTAACATCGCCGAGTTTGAACGCCACGGGCGCTGCGCCAACCAGGTGCGGGTGCAAGAGGTGTTCAAGCCAGCCGGAGCAGGACAAGAGCCGGCGGGGGATTCCTAAACCATTTTTTCAAGCTGGCGGAGGACCATGCGGGCGCTGTTGCTGGTAGATATTCAGAACGACTTTTTGCCCGGGGGAGCGCTGCCGGTGCCCCAGGGGGATGAAGTGGTCCCGGTGGCCCTGCGGTTGCTCTCCTGCTTTGAGGTGAAAGTGGCCAGCCAGGATTGGCACCCGGCGGATCACATTAGCTTTGCGGCCAATCATCCGGGCAAACAGGTGGGTGAGGTGATCCAAACGCCATACGGTCCCCAAGTGCTTTGGCCGGTGCACTGTGTGCAAAACACCCCTGGGGCCGAACTGGCTCCCCCTTTGGCCCAACGCCGCCGAGAGCTGAACCATGTGGTCCACAAAGGCACCGACTCCCGAATTGACTCCTACAGTGCGTTTTTTGACAACGGGCGGCTGCGTTCCACCGGGTTGGAAGACTACCTGCGTCGTCGGGGGGTGGAGGAGTTGTTCGTCATGGGCTTGGCCACCGACTACTGTGTACGCTGGAGTGTGCAAGACGCTCTGGAGTTGGGATTCCGCACCTGGGTCATCACCGACGGCGTGCGAGCCGTGGAGCCGCAAAAAGCTCCCGAAGTGCTCCAACAACTTCGCCAACGCGGTGCTCAGCTCATCACCAGCCAAGAGCTGCTGGAACGAAAGCCCGGCTAGACAACACTCCCTTTTTGACCCTGAACGCGAGTTGTTCAAAACTATCGGGAGGATCGCTGCCAAGGGGCTATTCCACTCCGTAGATCAGCTCTTCGGGCACCGGAGGCAGCCGTTCCCAGCGGCTCTGGGGAGCAAGCTGTTGCCAGTGCCAAGCGAGGTGTCGGGCTCGGGCCACCAGGTCCGGAAGCCGGTCGGCCACATCGTTGATTTCCCAGCGATCATCGGGCTTGCGAAACAGATGCACATGGGGCAGGGGCTCGGGGAGCCAGTTTTCGTCCTCAGGGATCAGCGGAGCTTGCCCAAGAGCCTGTTCGTCAATCAAGTGCCAAGCGGGGGTGCGAAGGGCCCAAGCCTGACCGGCCGATCGCACCGGAGCCAGCACCCGACGCTGCGCATCGCGGCTCTCCAGCAAACTCAACAACTCCTTTCCCCATAGCCCCTGCGGAACCGAAAGCTCCCACCACGCAGCCAAAGTGGGCGCAAGATCGGCTCCCTGAACCAACTGACTGCTACGCCACGCCGCAGCATGTCCCGAACCGAAACAAAACACCCACGGCACATGTACCACTTCGCTCCAGGGAAGCTCTGGCTGAGCTTCCAGCGGCCAGCCAAACA
>JAJRRR010000168.1 GCA_024279285.1 Planctomycetota bacterium | reverse complement strand
TTCTCCAAAGGGCTAGTGAGGAGGTTCAATCCGCAGATTATCAATCAGCCGAGTTTGCCCTACCCAAGCTGCCACCAAAGCCACCACCGGCCCGGTGATCCGCTCCACCGGAAGCAGGGTGTCCGGATCAACCAAACCCACATAGTCCAGTCGGACCGCGGGATGCTGGTCATAGAGGTGTTTCATTTGGGCCAGCACAGTTCGGGGATCTTGTTGGCCGGAGTGGATGAGCTGTTGGGCCAGTTGCAAACTTTGCCAAAGCACCAGAGCTTGTTGGCGTTCTTCTGGGGAGAGGTAGGCGTTTCGGGAGCTCCAGGCCAGACCGTCTTCTTCGCGCACTGTGGGACACACGCGGATTTCCACCGGAATGTTCAGGTCCCGAACCACCTGGCGAATCACCACCGATTGCTGGTAGTCCTTGTGTCCGAAATAGGCCACATGGGGCTGAACGATCAAAAAGAGCTTGGTCACCACCGTGGCCACGCCACGAAAATGCCCCGGACGGCTTCGTCCCTCCCAATGCTCCGTCACCCCTTGGGCCTCCACATAAGTGCCGAAGCCCGGCGGGTAGATTTCCTCCACTTCCGGGGCGAACACCAAGTCCACGCCGTAAGGGGCCAGCAGCTCCAGGTCTTTTTGCAGGTTGCGAGGGTATTTTTCGTAGTCTTCGTTGGGGCCGAATTGGGTGGGATTGACAAAAATGCTCACCACCGTAGCGTCGCACTCCCGGGAGCAAACATCCACCAGGCTCAAGTGTCCCGGGTGAAGCGCTCCCATGGTGGGCACAAAGCCGATGCGTTCGCCTTGGGCCCGAAGCGGCTCCAACTGGCGACGCACTTCTTCCACATGCCGCACCACCGGCGGCAGGTCCGGACGGGAAGCCATGAATCTTTTCTCCCAACTTGGGTCAAATACCAGGGCTTCATCTTGCCTTGGCGGCTTGACAGTTTTCAATAGCCTCACTAGGATTCCGGCAAGAATGCCCCTTGGGCCCAAGGGGCGAAAGTGATAAGCTCGTCTTTTAGGAGGCTTCTTGGTCATCTGGTTGGCGTCTCCAAACACAGGAGAAGGGATTCCATGACTCATGTCGTTTGCGAGCCGTGCTTCGGGTGCAAGTACACCGATTGTGTTGTGGTGTGCCCGGTGGAGTGCTTCTACGAAGGGGAAAAGATGCTTTACATCCACCCGGAGGAGTGCATCGACTGCGAAGCCTGCGTGCCGGAGTGCCCCGTAGAAGCTATCTTCCACGAGGACAATGTGCCCGAGGAATGGAAAGACTTCATTCAACTCAACGCCGAAATGGCACCTCAGTGCCCCGTGATTACTGAAAAGAAAGAACCGCTGGCTGAGCAAGGAGGAGAGTAAGCCTTTGGACCGGGGCGGTCGGAGCCGATCTGCCAAGGCAGGTCGGTTTTTTTGCGCGCCGGCACTTGGCCCGTAGCCTGTAACACAATATAAAATAACAACTTACACCATTTCGGAGCCTTCCCATGGCCGAGCAGGACAGGCTGCGGGAATTGAAAACCCGGTTGCTCCAATGGGTCTCGCGCCCCCAATATCAACCTTCCAAGCCCAAACAAATCGCTCGCGCTTGGGGCTTGGATGCCCAGGAAACCAAACAGCTTCGGGCAGCTATCCGGGAACTGGTGGCCGAGGGTCAGTTGGCTTATGGGCCAGGCCACCGCGTCCGGTTGCCCGGGGAGCTGGCCGCAGACCAGATCACTGGGGTGTTCCACCGCACCAGTGCCGGACACGGTTATGTGCGGCCCGAAGGGGTGGAACCCGACAACCAACGCCGCCAAGACATCTTCATCTCCGCCCGAAACGCATTGGACGCATCCACCGGGGATACGGTCCTGGTGCGCATCCTTCGCCGTCGGGGCCGAGAAGGAAAACCGGAAGGGGTGGTGCTCAAGGTCCTTCAAAGACAAAGCCATCAGTTTGTGGGCACCTATGTAGAAGAAGGGGGAGAGGGGTATGTGGTGGTAGATGGGGGGATTTTTGCTCATCCCATTCCCGTGGGCGATCCCGGGGCCAAAGGTGCCCGGCCCAACGACAAGGTCGTCTTTGAAATGGTCCGCTTTCCCACCTATTCCACCCCCGGGGAAGGCGTGATCACCGAGGTGTTGGGCCCGCGTGGGGCTCCCGGAATTGACACGCTAACCATCATCCGCGAGTTTGACCTGCCGGATGACTTCCCACCCAAAGTGCTGCAAGAAGCCCGCCGTCAGGCCGAAAAGTTTGACCCCCACCGGCTCCGACGCCGCCGCGATCTAACCCATCTGATCACCATCACCATTGACCCCCCCGATGCCCGAGACTTTGATGACGCCATTTCCCTGGAAAAGCAGGACAACGGGAACTGGCTGCTGGGAGTGCACATTGCCGATGTGGCCCACTTCGTCCGCGCCGGCTCGGCCCTGGACCGCGAAGCCCGAGAACGAGGAAACAGCGTCTATTTGCCCGATCGCGTCATTCCCATGCTTCCAGAGGTCATTTCCAACTCCTTGGCTTCGCTTCAGCCGGATCGGGTGCGATATACCAAGACGGTGTTTTTAGAATACACGCCCCAGGGCACTCTGATTTCTCAGGAAATCTATCGTTCGGCCATCCGCAGTCGTCGCCGTCTGACCTATGAGGAGGTGGATGAGTTCTTTGGGGCGGTGGATCAGGGCCAGAAAATCCCTCCCAAATGGCGACGACGCCTGGGAGCCGAGGTGGCCCAATTGCTCCTGGACATGCGCACGCTGGCTCTCACTCTGCGTCAGCGTCGTCGGGCCCGAGGCGCCCTGGAGCTGAACATGCCCGATGTGCGGATCGTGCTGGACGAACAGGGCCAAGTGGCCGGAGCCGTGGAAGAGCCCGACACCGTAAGCCATCAAATTATCGAAGAGTTCATGCTGGCCGCGAACGAAGCAGTGGCCAACGCCTTGCACCGTCGGGGATGGTTGTTCTTGCGTCGGGTGCACTTTCCCCCCTCCCCTCGCAAGCTACAAGCGCTGACTCAGTTTGTCCGCGAGTTGGGACTGAAAGTCGGATCGTTGGAAGACCGCTTTGAGTTGCAAAAGCTCTTGGACCAGGTGCGTGGGCGGCCTGAAGAGCGAGCGGTGCACTTTGCCGTGCTGCGGAGCATGCCTCAGGCCATGTATAGCCCCACCGAAGACGGCCACTACGCACTGGCTACCGATTGCTACTGCCACTTCACCTCTCCCATCCGTCGCTACCCCGACCTGACTGTGCATCGGCTGGTGGATGCCATGTTGGATGGACGCTCTCCCAAGGGGGACCTGGGGACTTTGATGTCTTTGGGTCAGCATTGTTCGGAGCGGGAGCGTCGGGCCGAAGCCGCCGAACGCGAACTGGTCAAACTCAAGCTGCTAGGCTATCTGGAACAGCACTTGGGCATGGAGCTGGAAGGAACCATAACCGGAGTGGAAAGCTACGGGGTGTTTGTACGAGGGCTGGACTTGCCCGCCGAAGGGCTAGTCCACATCAGTTCCTTGCATGATGATCTCTACAAGTACGACCGAGAATCCCACGCCCTGGTGGGAATTCACTTCGGGCGCATGCTCCGGCTGGGAGATCTGGTCCGAGTGCGTGTGGCCCGTGTGGACCTGGAGCGACGCGAGCTGGACTTTTTGCTGGTGGGTCGGGTGCGACGAAAGACCCTGGGACCTCGGGCCACCCGGGTGCGAGAAAAAGCCCTGCAGCGCCTCTACGGCCCTCCCACCAGGAAGAAGAAAAAAAAGAAAAAGTCCTCCCAGGCTTCTAAACGCCGCAAAAAATAATCCTTTTCTACTTCCCCGGTGGGGCCAAGCCAACAAAAAAGCCTTTGCAGCCACCGGCTCGCAAAGGCTTACAGGGAGATTTTGGCCGCCACTACTTGACTACCGACACATCCGAATACTGCTCTTTCAAAGCAGCCAGAGCCTTTTGGACATCAAACTTTTCCGGATCACTGAGCGTGACCACGGCTCGCTTGCTCTCATAGTCCACATCCACCTTCGCTACACCCGGTAGCGATTCCAGTGCTTTACGCACTGAATCCGGTCACGAAATCGGTCACGACATGCCTACATGGAACACCACCGTTTTGGCTTGGGCTTCGGCGGCTTGCGGAGGTGGCTGTTGGGGAGTGGCCGAAACCGCAGGCGGCGAAGCTGCGGGAGTTTGGGCCTCCTCGGGCCCTGAGCTGCCTTGGCTGCAGCCGACCAACGCCGCGGCTGCCAACACGGGCAAATACCAGCGGACCATCGCTCGCTCCTTTCGCAACTAGGAAACCACCTTCCAAACGCCCCTTTAGTGTCCGCTTTTTGCTCACTTGAGTCAAGGCACAGCCCACCAAGGGTATTCCCGCTTTGCCGAAAAAACTCAGCCACCGGGGTGGTTCTCGGAATGGGGTAAGTGTTTGCGCAGGCCGGAAAGGTCAACTGGGATCGCGGGCGGCGATCTCTTCGCGGACGATTCGGGCAGCTTGGACCATGTTCTTCAGCGAAGGGATCACTTCCTCATACCGACGCGTCTTGAGCCCACAGTCCGGATTGACCCAAACCTGCTCCACCGGCAAACACTCCAAAGTGGACCGAATCTTGTTGGCCATGAATTCCACCGTGGGAATGTTAGGGCTGTGGATGTCGTACACTCCCGGGCCGATTTGAGCCGGATAGCGAAAGTCCCGAAGGGACCGCACAATCGCTCCGTCACTTCGGGCATCTTCTATGCTGATCACATCGGCGTCCAGTTGGGCAATTGCCTCCAGGATGTCACCAAATTCGCTGTAGCACATGTGGGTGTGGATTTGGGTCGTGTCCTGCACGCCACTGGTGGCCAAGCGGAAGGCCCGAGTGGCCCAACGCAAATACTGCTCCCACCACGCCCGACGAAGCGGCAGACCTTCCCGAAACGCCGGCTCGTCCACCTGAATGACCCGCAATCCAGCCTCACGCTCCAACTGCTCCACCTCGTCCCGAATGGCCAACGCCAACTGATAGGCCACCTGTTCCCGAGGTATGTCTTCCCGAACAAAGCTCCATTGCAGGATGGTGACCGGGCCGGTGAGCATCCCTTTGACCGGCTTGGAGGTGAGGCTTTGAGCATATTGAGCTTCTTCCAGGGTCATAGGTCCGGGACGCTCAATGTCGCCAAAGATGATCGGCGGACGCACGCATCGGGAGCCGTAGCTTTGCACCCAACCGTGCTGGGTGGTCACACATCCTCGGAGCCGTTCGCCGAAGTATTGCACCATGTCGTTGCGTTCCGGCTCGCCGTGCACGAGCACATCCAAGCCGATTTCTTCCTGGAGCCGGATGACTTTCTCAATCTCCTGGCGAATGCGGCGGCGATAGCTTTCCGGGTCCTTTTTGGCGGCGGCTCGGGCTTTACGCAGCTCGGGCGTTTGAGGAAACGAGCCGATGGTGGTGGTGGGCAAGGGAGGCAGACGCAGTTGGGCCCGCTGGAGCGGATCACGCTCACCATACGGCGTGCGACGAAAGTGCTCTTCCCGAAGCTCCTCTATGCGCTTGCGTACCTGGGCCACTTGGCGTTGAGGATGTTGTTGCCAGTGGC
>JAJRRR010000167.1 GCA_024279285.1 Planctomycetota bacterium | reverse complement strand
TTTGAGGGCGGATTGTTGCGGGCTGGGTTCGGACATAGCAATGAGCTTACAAGCTGCGGCAAAGTGCCACGGTGCCCCAGGCTTCCGGCCCGGCTCCTGGTCCGCCGCCACGATGGGACTTGGGCCGAGGGCCTTGGCCCACACGGAAAAAGGAAAGCCATTATAATGTTAGCTTTTTCGGCACAAGGGCGGACCCGAACCTCTCTTCCAGTATCGGCCAAGTGAGCGCAGCAGACAACGCCAGGAAGGCCCACAGCCACATTTGAGCCGGTGTCCAAAACCCCAGGCTCCAGAGAGCGTTGAAATTTAACGGCTGGAGCGAGTGTAGCGAATTTGACCGTTGGTCAGGGGCAACCTATGGTTGCATGGCGGCACTGTCCGGGAGTCAGTGGGGACTCTCGGACAGTGGCCTTCTTCGGTAGAGGCCGGGCCTGAATGCCACACTCCAAAGGGAGTTTTCGCGTGAGTTTGCCTGGGGAGAACAATTGGCGGGAAAAGATCGCGTCGGTAGTGGGTCGCCAGGGGGAGCCTCCTGCTGCCTCTGGGCAGGCAGAGGCTTCGGAAACAGAAGATCCCAAGTTGCAAGCCTTGCTGGAGCGGATTGAACGACTCAGCCGCCGCAGTGGGAGCAAACCGCTGGTGGAAGCAGATCCGCCCCAGGAGCTTCCTGCGGTTCGGGCCGAAGAGCCGGTTCGGTGCACGCGCCCTCTGGCCCGACGGGAGCTTTTGCCTCCGAGTGAAGAAGTTTCCGGAAAATCTGCTGAGGACCAAAATCCCTACAACACCCCCTTTGTTCCCCCGGAACCTGAAACCCTGGAGCAAACCGGCTTGGCCCCCGTGCAGGTGGAAGCCCTGGCCTTGAAGTATCTGCTGGCCGTGGGAGCTGCCACCGGACGCCAGGTGGCCGAACAGCTTCATCTGCCCTTTGGGGTGTTGGAGGGGATCTTGCGGCAGATGAAGCTGGACCAATTGGTTGTGTATGCCAAGTCGGCTCCGATGGGGGATTATTTGTATCAGTTGACCGACATGGGCCGAGAGCGGGCCCGACGCTACATGCAAGAGTGCAGCTACCACGGTGCTGCCCCGGTGCCCTTGGAAGATTATGTCAAAAGCGTGGCTTTGCAATCCTTGACCCGGGAGCGACCCTCGCCGGAGGCTTTGCGCGAAGCGTTTTCCGATCTGCTGATCAATCCGCGGATGTTTCGGCGATTAGGGCCGGCCATTTACAGCGGCCGTGGGATGTTCCTTTACGGAGCCCCGGGAAACGGAAAAACCAGCATTGCCGAACGGGTGACCAAAGCGTTTGGCACCTATATTTGGATTCCCCGGGCCATTGTGGTGGACGGAGAGATCATCCGGTTGTTTGATCCTTCCAACCACGACGAGGTGCCACTGCCGCCAAGCGGGGGATTGATTGAGACTCAGGCTGTGGATCGCCGCTGGGTGAGGATTCGTCGGCCCACGATCGTCGTAGGCGGCGAGCTGACCATGGACAACCTGGAAGTGACAGTCAACCGCGTGACCGGAATTTGCGAAGCCCCTTTGCAACTCAAGAGCAACTGCGGCACGCTGGTCATAGACGACTTTGGGCGGCAAAAAATGAGCATTGACCAGTTGCTCAACCGCTGGATCGTCCCGCTGGAAAAACGCGTCGATTTCCTCAACTTGCCCAATGGAAAGAAAATCCAGGTGCCGTTTGATCAGTTGATCGTGTTTTCCACCAACTTGGAGCCTCGAGACCTGGTGGACGAGGCGTTTTTGCGTCGCATTCCTTATAAAATCGAAGTTCTGGATCCCACCGAGGAGGAGTTCCGCGAGCTGTTCCGCATGATGGCCCAGCGGATGCAGGTGCAGTATGACGAAGCAGCTCTGGACTACTTGATTGAAAAGCACTACCGCCAGGCCGGACGCTCCTTCCGCTGCTGCCATCCTCGGGACTTGTTGTCTCAGATTATTTGCTATTGCCAGTTCTTGGGCCAGGAGCCGCGAATGACTCCCGAGCTGTTTGATCTGGCGGTGGAAAACTACTTCTCGGTGATGTAGGCTCAAGACAACCGTTGGGATGCCCAGAGTGGGTTTGGGCTGGAGTTTTTTCGGCGAGGGCACTGGGGAAAGTTTCCGCGGATGTTAAGTGCCGAACAGACGCATCTGCTGGCCCAAGGGGTACTGGCTTTGTTGGCGTTGGCCGTGTTGGGCTTTGCCGCTTGGGACCGGCGCCGCTGGGGCTATACGCGCATTCAGTATGTGCTGTATGTGCTTTGGCGGGGATACTTGCACCTGGTGTGGTGTGCTTCGGTGGATCGTCCGGTACGGCTTCCGCCAGGCCAGGGAGCCATCTTGATTGCCAATCATCGCAGCAGTGTGGATCCGTTTTTTGTCCAAATGACCACGCCGCGAGTGGTTCATTGGATGGTGGCTCGGGAGTTTTGTCAGTTGCCCTTGGCCGGGTGGATTTTGCGGGAAGTGATGGGCTGCATTCCGGTTTCTCGGGCTGGGATTGACACCGCAGCCACCAAAATGGCCATCCGGCTGGCCCAATCCGGGGAACTGATCGGCATGTTTCCCGAAGGGCGGATCAACGACACCGGGGAGTTTCTGCTTCCGGGGCGTCCTGGGGTGGCGTTGATTGCCCTTCGGGCCCAAGTGCCGGTGGTGCCGATGTTTATCTTTGGGGCACCGTATCACGGGACGGTTCTCAGTGGTTTTTTGAGTCCGGCGCGGGTTCGGGTTCGGGTGGGAGAGCCGATTGACCTGAGCACTTACTTTGGTCAGGAACACGACCGCCGGGTGCTGGAGGAGCTGACCCTGCGGTTTTTAAAGGAACTGGCCCGATTGGGCGGCTGCCCCCAATATCAGCCTCGCTTGGCTCCTCGGCGCTGGATGCCTTCGGCTCCTGCGGGTTCTTCAACCACTGCCAGCACAGGAAGCTAGAAATCTCCCAGCGCCCCCTGACCCACGAACGGGTTGGTCCGCTTCTCCTGCCCGATCGTGGTCGGAGGGCCGTGCCCTGGGAAAACCCGCGTGCTGTCGGGCCAGCGAAACATCACCTCGCGGATGGAGTGCCACAAGGCTTGCGGATCCGAGTCGGGAAAGTCCACCCTCCCCACCCCCCCGGCAAACAACACATCTCCACCGAACACCACCCACGGCTCCGTCTGCCGACACAAAAACACCACATGCCCCTGGCTGTGCCCTGGGGTGTAAAACACCTCTAGCTCCAAGGGACCAAAACGGAGCACATCTCCATCCTCCAAAACCCGATCCGCAGGAGGCGAAACCACCTGAAACCCGAATCCGGCCGAGAGATTAGCCACCGGGTCTTGCAACTTAGGCTCGTCCAACCGGCCGATCATCAGCACCGCCTGTGGCCAGCGCTGCTTGAGCAGGGCGTTGCCGGCAATGTGGTCGGCGTGCCCGTGCGTGTTGAGCACCGCTAAGGGTTGCAACCCCTGAGACTGGAGAAATTGGAGGATTTTTTCCGGTTCCGTGCCCGGGTCTATCACCACGCAGTCCGAACCTTGGAAACCGGAGAGCACATAGCAGTTTTCGGCAAACGGAGCCGATTCAATCACTTCCACCTCAAGGGGCAAGGGGTTCATGGTCGTGAGTCGGACTGGAGGGAATTTGGGAAAAACAGGGTTCGATTTCCTGCTTGCAGGGCCGGTTGTAGCGGTCCGGCAAGCTCAACTGGGGTTGGTCCTCAAGTTGTACAAACGATACCATCCGTCCGATGCGCCTAACAGAGTCCTGTGGAGGCACAGACTGCAGGTTCCCACTGCGGTCTTAGTATCGGGTTTTGGGTTACGACCGTCGGGGCTTTTCCTCACTTCGTTGAGAACAGTTATGAGTATCCGAACTTTCACGGTGGCGCTTTGGGTGTGTGTGGGGGTGGCGTGGCCCTTGCTGGGCCAGGAAAAGGAAAAGAAAAGCTCGCCCAAGTTGCGCCTGGCCGAGCGGGCGGCTTATCGCCCTAGTCCCATGCCGGATCTGAATCCACGACCCGGCGAACACCCCTTTGCTCCGGCCGTGCGTTGGGCTCAGCAAGGACTGAAGCATATTGAGCAAATCCAGGACTATTCCTGCATCCTGGTCAAACGCGAGCGAGTCAACGGAAAGCTTCAAGACTACCAATACATGTACCTGAAGGTCCGCCATCGGCCCTTTAGCGTCTATATCTATTTCCTCCATCCCAAGGAGGTAAAAGGTCAGGAAGTGATCTATGTACAAGGGCGCAACGGCGGCAACATTCTGGCCCATGGCACAGGCATTCGGGCGTTGGTGGGAACCGTGTCCCTGCGCCCTGATAGCCCCTTGGCCATGAACGGCAATCGCTATCCCATCACCGAAGTAGGCATCTTGAATCTCACCCGACGGCTGCTGGAAGTGGGCATGGCCGACATGAAGCACGCCGAGGCGCAGTTTCAGTGGTTCCGAGGAGCCAGGGTCAATAATCGGCGGTGCATCTGCATGGAGTTCGTGCACCCTCATCCCCGTCCCCATTTCCGATTCCATATCGCTCGCATCTATGTGGACGAGGAACTCAACTTACCCATCCGCTACGAGAGCTACACCTGGCCCACTTCTCCAGGAGGCAAGCCCCTGTTGCTGGAAGAATACACCTATACACGGCTGAAGCTCAACAACGGCTTCACCGATCTGGACTTTGACATCAACAATCCCAACTACAACTTCCGCCGCCGGTAGTCGGAGGCTCGCCTCCCGGCCCTTTCGCCTCAGAGTGCCTTCCGCAAAGTAAGAGCAACGAACTCTAGTTGCCCGAAGATGCGGAACTTTCTTCCAGATTGGGCCCTGGCACCTGCTTCAGCTCAACTTCTATGGAGACTTGTTGCTCAAGGGGCTGCTGGGCTTGACCTACTTGAAGGTGAAGCGTGAATTGCAAATCGGTTTGACTGGAAAGTCGCACCATTTGACCTTTTTGGGGATCAAAGAAGAACTCACCCTGGGAGCGAGTGGTTTTGACGGTGGCGGCCACTTGGCCGCCCAGGGGGGTTTTGAGGTTCAGCTTGCCTTCCAACGAAGTGGTGAAGGTGAATCGGGCTAGAGAGTCTTGGGGACCTTCGTACCGATAGCGCATGCGGGTTTCCATCCGTCCAATTCCGGGCAAGGTCATCTTCAGAGGCACCTCCCAGGTGTCGCCTGGGTTGAGTTCTTTGTCGGGAAAGGCCACCACCATTTGCCCCAGTTGGTCTTTTATTCCTTCGGCCATTTGAGCCACTGGGAACTGGCCTCCGGGCAGTTTCATCTCTTGGAAAAGTTCTTTCAGTCCTTCCACTTTGGTGATTTTCCCCTGGGGCGTCAGATGCAACACCAAGGTGCGCTTGGCCAACCGTTGCAAGACTTGTATCAGCGGATTGCCGCCGGATTTTTGAGCCTTGGTGGAATCAAACTCCTGACGCTGCTTGCCAAAAGGAAGGTTCATCTCCTGAATGAAGCGCAGCCGCAAGGATTTCACTTCCACCACGAAGGTATTTTGGGAAGTGCTTTCCTGGGGGGTCCATTGGGTCAGTTCTTCGGTCTGGACGGTCATGTTGATTTGCTGGCCTTGAAGGGCCATGGAGGTCTTCATGATTTGCTTGGTCTGGTAATGGATCGCTTGGCCTTTTTCAAACCCGTACTGGAACCGTTCTCCGGCCAAGCCGATAGCCAGCCATAGTGTCCACACGCTCAGAGCCAACAAACCACGCAGCCGAAATTGACCCGACATGTTTTCTCCCCCTTCAAAAGAGCCAACTGCGCCCCCAACCTATCTGCTGGCTAGGGCTGCGTCAACGCAATCCCGGGGCTGATTGGGATGAGCACGATGGGGGTTGCTTCTCGGGCCCCCGGGTTCGTGTATTGATGCAGCCCAGCCTGGCCGATAGAATCCGACGCGCACCGCCTCTATACTTTATTCAGAGGGAAAAGTTTCCCACCTTCCCGCACCAGGGGAACCGCCGACACGATGAAATGCCAAAAATGTGAACAAAATGCTACCTTCCACATCACCGAGCTGACCGGCGGCAAGCCGGTGGAGCTGCACTTGTGTCAGAAACACGCCCGGGAATACCTCCAGGGCGAAGGTGGAGAGCCAGAGTCACTCAGCCAGGCTTCGGAAGTGCTGGCTCAGTACTTGGGCGTGGGAGCCAGCGCCGAGGAGCTGGCTCGGTTGCAGCAGACGGTTTGCCCGGTGTGTGGGATCAGTTTTTATGATTTTCGCCAGCAGGGGCGGTTAGGCTGCCCACATGACTACGAGGCTTTCGGCCAAGAGCTGGAAGCGGTGTTGATTTCGGTCCACGGGGAGACACGACATGTGGGCATGCGTCCCCCCCGAGGAGCTGAGGATTCCCAGGAGTTGATCCAGGTGATTCGCTTGCGTCGCCAGATGCATCAGGCGGCTGCCGAAGAAGCCTACGAAAAAGCCAGCCAACTGCGAGACGAAATCCAGCGGATCTCCCAGCAGGTGGCCCAACGACGCCACCAGCCGCCCTCCAGCCAGAGCGAATCTCCCGAATCCGCCTCCTGAACGGATGCTCCTCAGGGCACCATGCCTCCAACAGGAGCCAACGGCGTGAAACTGGACGAGTTGGTTCAACATTCCGGCGAGTGGCTTCGGGGTACAGGCCGGGAGTCGGACATCGTGATCAGTTCCCGGGTCCGACTGGCCCGAAATGTGGCCAGCTATCCCTTCGTTACTCGCCTCATGGACCAAGAGCGATCCGAACTGGCAGGGTTGCTGCGCGAAACCATTGAAAAGCTTGCTCCCCAGCTCCACTGGACCTACATCGATGTCAGTGCCTTGGACGACCTGGATCGCCAACTGCTGGTGGAACGGCAGCTCATCAGCCGCGAACTGGCCGAAGCCCAAGGCCCTCGCGGCGTGGCCATTGACCAAGGAGAGCAACTCAGCTTGATGATCCTGGAGGAAGACCATCTGCGCATCCAGGTGGTCCATAGCGGTTTGGAGCTGCAAGCTGCTTGGGAGCAGATGAAGCGGGTGCACGCCCTGCTGGAAGAACATCTCACTTTTGCTTTCCACGAACAGTTTGGCTATCTGACGGCTTGTCCCACCAATGTCGGCACCGGGATGCGGGTGAGCGTGATGATGCACTTACCAGCCCTGGTGCTGACCCGTCAGATTGAACAACTCTTCCGCAGCTTGCAGAAAATCAACCTGGCCGTGCGAGGGCTGTATGGAGAAGGATCCCAGCCCGTGGGAGACTTCTTCCAAATTAGCAACCAGGTTACCCTGGGCCGCAGCGAGGAAGAACTGCTCAAACAAGTTGGCGATGTGGTGCCCACCATCATCCAGTTTGAACGCAAGGCCCGAGATTTCCTTATCAAAGAAGGCTATGAAAACCTGCTGGACCAGGTGAATCGGGCCTATGGGATCCTCAAAGCCTGTCGCACGATCAGCTCTGAGGAGACTTTGCATTTGTTGTCTCGGGTGCGGATGGGGGTAAACATGGGCTTGATTCGGGATGTCCCTCTGGGAGTGCTCAACAAGCTGATCATCTACACCCAGCCGGCCCACCTGCAAAAGCTCCAAGGCGAGGAACTGGACTCGGCTGCCCGAAATGTCCAACGAGCCCGATACCTGCGAAAACTCCTGGCCGGAGAACAAGACGAACTTTCGGAAAACAACTGATCAGACCGCGATCAAGCAGGACTCTTGGCTTTTTTTCTTTTGCAATGTGCTCTGAGGGGCTGGGCAAACGGAGGTGGTAGGTGTCTTCGGTGACTTGGATGGTCTTCCAGGGGGCAAGCTAAACGATTTTGGATGCCTTCTGAGGTGTGATTGCCAGCGATGCAACTGATGCCTTCATCACCTGAGGGGTTCTCTTGGTTTGGTCTGGGGGGGCGGGCTATACTGCGGCCCCTTTTCCCACCATGAGGGTGTTTCCGGAGTTTGCTGGCAGTGAGGTGGAACGGTGGGCCGAATTGGTTCAAACAGGCGGTCTCCGGTGGGTTTACTGCTGTGTGTGGCGGCAGGGGCACTTGCCGGATGCACCACTTTGGAAGCCTTGTCCAACTGGACCGCCTGGACCCAACAAGAATCGGCTCCTTTGGAAACCCCGGATCAACGGGTGCAACGGCTCAAGCAGCTAGGGGCCGAAGCTCCGTGGTGGCCAGCAGAGCGCCAGCGCGCTTTGGCCGCCCAACTGGCCCAACAGCTCGCCAAAGAGCCTGATCCTTTGGTCCGCCGTCAGATGGTCCACACTTTGGGCCGACTCCAAGGTCCGGAAAGCCAAGCTGCCCTGCATCAAGCCCTCCGGGACCCCGAGGTCCAAGTGCAAGTGGAAGCCGTTTGGGCTTGGGCCCGACAAGGCTCTCAGGCTGCCTTGCCTGTGTTGACTCAACTCCTCTCTCAGCCCCAGGTGCCTTTGGATGTGCGGCTGGCAGCGGTGCGTGCCCTGGGAGAGTTGAAGGATCCTCAGGCTGTGCCTGTTTTGGCCCGATTGCTGGACGATCCCGACCCCGCCATCCAGTACCGCACCGTGCGCAGCCTGGAACAGATCACCGGCAAGTACTACGGGGAAGATGTCAACCAGTGGAAGCGCGCTTTGGCCGGAGAGGCGGTGCCGGAGCAGCCCCGATGGTCGCTTAGCCGCTGGTGGAAACAGCTTTTTTAATTGTCGGGACTGGGGAGTTGGCGAGGGTTGTTGATCTGTTGGGCCTGGGCCGGGACTTCCGGCTGCACCTGGCCCAGGAAGCGAACCATCTCCACCACCGCAGGTCCCCAAAGAAAGATCGCCGCTGCGGGCAACAGGCAAAACACCAACGGGAATAGCAGTTTCACGCTGGCTCGTCCGCTTTGCAGTTCCGCATTCTGACGACGCCGAAGCCGCAAGGAGTCGGCAAACTGAGCGATGGCGTCGGCAATGTTGGTGCCCAGTTGTTGGCCTTGTTCAATCAAGTTGGCCAGCGATTGCATCTCTGCGACTTGAGTGCGTTGGGCCAGGGCCCGAAACGCTCGGTCCAAGCCCAGCAACTCTGCCTGGTGGCGCAGGATGACCAGCTCCACGGCCACATCTGGATGCGCAGCATGCAGCTCCTGGCCTACCCGAACCAGGGTCTGACGCAACGACAACCCGCCCACCAAGCACATGCTCATCATGTCCAGAGTGTCGGGCACAGCCTGAGCGATTCGCAGCGCTCGTGCTCGGGCTTGGGCACGCAGGATCAACCGTGGCACGGCCCAACCCAGTCCGGCAAGCACCACTCCGGTGAGGACCACGGCTTGGGCCAATTGGCGGTCTTGTTGGGCCAGGGCCGCTCCGGCTGCCAGCGGGGCAAGCAGGAAAATGGCCACCAGCCCGTTTCGCAGTACCAAAAACTCCTTCATGGCTCCCCGGTGGTAAAGGCCCGCCTGGATCAACTCCCGCTGCAAAGCCGACATCTGTTGCTGGGACACAGGCAGCAGGTGACTCAGGGCTTCTTTCAAAGCCGAGCCGGACTGGCCTTCTTGGGCGGCCTGGAGGAGTTTTCCTCGGGTGGGATCGCGCCGCAGACGCTCCAGTTGAATCAAAACAAAAGCCACCGTGCCCGATAACACTACAAAAGTGGCTCCGGTCCACAGGTCCACTTGGTTCCAGTGCATCGTGGTGTTCCCTCAGAGGGCTATAAAGCGTTGTTTTTCAAAATCCGCACGATCCACAGCAAACCCAGCAACTGGAGTATTCCGGCTATGATCAACAATGCGATGCCCAATTGGCTGGAGACGAATCGCAGCAGATATTCTTTTTGGAACAGAGCCAGGTAGAGCAGCACGGCAGGTCCGGCCAAAGCCACAATCCAGGTGCTCATCCGCCCGGCGGCGGTAGTGGCCTGATGTTGGCGTTGGCTGGCGATGCGGTCGCGGACCATTTGGGCCAGGCGTTCCAGGGTTTGGACCAGGTTGCCTCCGGTTTGTCGCTGTACGCTCAGTGCCGTGGCAAAGATGCGCAGCTCAAACACTCCCACACGCTGCGCCAAGGCTTGCACCGCCGCAGGCAAAGCCAAGCCCATGGCCACCTGACCCGCACATCGCCGAAACTCTTGCCCTAGAGGCCCTCCGGCTGTGTGACCCACCAAGGCGATGGCCTGATCGACGGACAGCCCGGCTTTGACAGCTCGGGCCAGTTGTTCCATGACATCGGGAAGCTGTTGGCGCAGCAGGGCCATGCGGCGCAAGCGCCGCCAGTGCAACAGGGTCCAAAAGCCCAAACAGCCCAAGGCAAATCCAGCGACGGCTGCCAGCATGCTATCCAGCCACAGCACGCCCAAACCGCCCAACACCACCCCACAAAGCACCATCACCAGAAACGACGCATCTTCCGGCCAAGCCCAACCGGCTTCGTAGCTTAACCGAGCCAGGCGGTCCGCGAGGGCTTGCAGTCCTCGGGACCGGGGGTGAGGGTGGGGGACATCCAACAGAGGCAAACTTGGCCCGCTGCCCCCCTGAGTACCGGCTGTGGCCCGAAGACGCCACAGCTCGCGTACCCAAAGCCCCACGGCCAGCACGGCCAGTGTCAGGGCCACAAATGCCCAAAGCGCAACCCAAATCGGCTCCATCGCTTTTCTCCTCGGGGGTGTTTCAGCCTCAGGTTGCTAAGCGCCGCTTGGCAAACAGATCAGCAGGCAGTTCCAGGCCCAGCTCCTCTATGCGGTGCACACATTGGGGCACCTGGCCTGTGGCCCAAAACTCCCCTTGGGCCCTTCCTTGAGCGTCCACGCCTTTCTGGTGGAATTCAAACACTGGCACCAGGCGGTACTGTCCCTTTTGGGCCGACTGGATTTCCACCACCTGGATGAGTCGTCGTACCCCTCCTTTGAGCCGAGCCAGATGCACCACGAGCCGAATGCCGCAAGCGATGTACTGGCGAATCACTTCCACCGGCACGGTGCCTCCGGCCAACTGGATCATCATTTCCAGCCGTACCAGGGCGTCGGGAGCACTGTTGGCGTGCACCGTGGTCAGACTTCCCTCGTGCCCGGTGTTCATCGCCTGAAGCATGTCCCAAACTTCCGGTCCTCGCACCTCGCCCACGATGATCCGATCCGGGCGCATGCGCAGGGTGTTGCGCACCAGATCGCGTTGGGTCACTTCGCCTTGGCCTTCCAGGTTGGGCGGTCGAGTTTCCAGACGAACCCAGTGTCGGTTGCGCAGGATCAACTCGGCCGAGTCTTCAATAGTGATGATGCGTTCCTGCTCGGGAATGAAGGCACTCAGGGCGTTCAACAGCGTGGTTTTTCCAGCTCCAGTGCCTCCGGAGATGAGGATGCTCAATCGGGCCTGAACTGCCGCCTGGAGAAACTGCACCACTTGGGGCGGCACCGATCCGTTGGCCACCAGGTCGTCAATGCTCAGCGGACGAAAGCCGAACCTGCGGATGGACAAACACGGCCCGTCCAAAGCCAGCGGAGGCAGCACCGCATTGACCCGGGAACCATCGGGCAATCGGGCATCCACCATCGGGCTGGACTCGTCAATGCGGCGTCCCAATCGGGCCACAATCCGCTGAATCAAACGCCGCAGGTGCTCCTCGTCGGCAAACACCACCGGGGTGAGTTCCAACTGGCCTTCCCGCTCCACATAGACCGTGTAAGGGTCGTTGACCAGAATGTCGCTCACCAGAGGGTCGCGCATCAGTGGTTCCAGCGGCCCCAGCCCAAACAACTCATCCATCAACTCCTGGACCATTTGTTCTTGCTGTTGGGAAGAAAGCTCGTGCTGAGGGTTGGCGGCGGCTTGTTGGGCCAAGTGGCGCAGTTGGGCCATCAGCCACGGACGGTCTTCCTCCGAAACCGCCGACAAGTCGATGGACTCCACCAACTGCTGGTGGATTTGCGTTTTGATCTTCTGAAATCGCACACGCTGAGGATCCACATGGTCAGGCAATCGCTGCTGATGTTGTTCCCAAAGCAGGAAGGTGTATCGCTGTTGCGAGCCGTTTTTCAGAGCCTCAGATACAGAAGTGTTCATCGTGAGATTCCTCTGACGGAAGCCAGCTTCAAATGCCCTCTTTGTTCCAGAATGATTGGAAACGGAAAAAATGCCAGCGTGTTGCGGATGTTTGTCAAGGGCTCAGCAGCACCTTGCCAATCCAGGGATTGAAGGGGGCTTGAGGGCTGGTCAAGGCGGTGGACACCCGCATCAGGCACGGCTGAACCCAAATCACCAATTCCTTGCGGCTCCAGTGCAACTGGGCGTCCATCACACACCCGGCCGCAAAGAACGCCACCTGGGTGGAGTGGTTTTCCGGGCAAAGGACCAAAGGCCAGATGCGCCGCTGGCCGCGAATGCGGTTCACGGCTCCTTGGAGCCACTGGGCTTGGCCCTTGGTGAGCCGAAGCACGGGGACCACGGTGCCCGAGTTCCCCCCGTGGAGTTCACCACCCCAGGGCCGCAAATCCGCCGGATAAATGCCGAAGCGGATTTGGCGGTCCAGAAGGTTCAAGCGGCCAGAGTTGCCCAGGTTCAACAGCCAGCTATTGCCTCCCTCCTCCGAATCGTCGTGCTCGGGCAAGGAGTTTTCCTGGAGCTTGATGACCAGAGCCACTTCGGCAATGCCGTCACTTCCGGCGATGACGGTTCCATCAGATAAGAGACGAAAGCGGTCCTGGGAGTGGTGCTGATGATCGGAGCGATTGCATTGGCTCCACCAACTTTGGGCTCCTCCTTGGAACAGCACACCCAGGGGAACCAGGGGCAAGGGGCGGTCTGCCGTGGGACGAAATCCGGCCACGCGCTGTTCCAACACAGCTTGCACGCTCACATGCACTTGGACTGGAGAAAGTCCCAACAACTGACCCACTGCCAAACTCACCCCATTGGCCCGATCCGCACGACACCACCCCTGGACCCGAACCGCATTGGGCCGAGCCGCCGCGGGCCAAGGCAACAACGAGCCCATGCCGTCACTTGGCTCGCAATAGCCGATGAGCAGGTCTTCATCAGGGCTGTCGCACTGATCGTAGCTAAGCGGCAAGGGTTGCCCTTGCACGGGACAGGCCAGGAGGGCTTGCCGCACGGCTTGGACGGCCTGAGGGACCCGATGAGTGTTTCGTCCTGGGGTTTGG
>JAJRRR010000166.1 GCA_024279285.1 Planctomycetota bacterium | reverse complement strand
TGGCTCCCGAATCCTCGTCCCGTTTTCAGACTAAAGCCAGCCCAAGGCGATTCACTTCCCTCGGCGCAGAGGGTTTGAGAGTTGCCTCCCGATCCTGGAACCGCCCCTGATAGCACATTGCTCAAAACAAGGACTGTCCCACACTTCCTCAGAGTAAAAGACTTGGCCGCACAAGCATATCCCCCCGGAACACAGCTTGCAGAAGAAACGCCCGGATTCCCGGCAGGCTTTGCTCCTTTTGTGCTGTTGTCCGATTAGTTTCTGCGTCCGGCGATTCCCATAAGCGGAAGTGCATGGGAATCGAACCCACCGGCCGTGGGATCTCCCCACGGCCCAACGGTTTTGAAGACCGTGGCCGGCACCAGCCGTGCTCGCACTTCCCCCAGACTCATAAGGTCTGGATGCGCTCTATTGTACCGCTCTGATGGCGCCGGAAAACCTTCCGGGCCAAAAAAACTCGGTACGGACTCTCTCTACAGAAGGATAGGATTTTCAAGAAGCGTTTTTGCAGGCTAAATTGGGCGACGCCAAGTGTCTGAGAACGAAAGTCGGCCGGATTTTGAAAAGGAGAGGGCAACGAGGGAAAGTCTGGCGGGGGCAGGGGACCCAGTGCGAAGCAAGGCCCCAAAAATCGGTTGGCTTGGGCTTTGTTTTGCTCCCGATGGCCGATAAGATGGGCAAAGAAGCGGGGCGTAGCGCAGCCTGGCTAGCGCGTCTGCTTTGGGAGCAGAAGGTCGCCGGTTCGAATCCGGCCGCCCCGACTGACCCGGCGGCATTTTGAACACGCCGCTTGGAACAACTGCTGGTGGTCTGGGGAGCACCGTGACGGTAGTTCCCCTCCCCCGACTCTACCAGACCTCCGTTCTCTCGTTCCCCCTGCTCGGTGTGGAAGGTTGAGAGTGAGGCGGCTTGGCCGTGCCTCTTGGGTTGCGAGCCGCAGTACCCGGCAATGAACGCAAATTCTGGCTCGGATGCACAAACTCTAAGAGGGGCTTGCGTCTTGTCTTGAGGGTGCAAAACCGTTAGCGTCAGGGATGTTGGGATCATCAGTGGGGGATTTGGAGAAGGAACTGCGCTGATGAGTCAAGTTTCGGTCCAGGCCACGGCGGAGAAGTCCGGCAGTCTGCACACCCAGTTGGTGGTGGTAGGCGGTGGGCCGGGAGGATATGCAGCGGCGTTTCTGGCAGCGGACTTGGGCATGGAGGTCACTCTAGTAGATGCGGAGCCTCGGTTGGGCGGCACTTGTCTGCTGCGAGGTTGCATCCCTTCCAAGGCCTTGTTGCATGTGGCCCGAGTGATAGAGGAAACCCGCGAGCTGAACGACTGGGGTGTGGAGTTCCCACCGGCCCAAATCCAACTGGAACGCCTCCGTGCCCGAAAAGAAAAACTCATCGCCACGCTTTCCAATGGGCTGGCCTCCTTGGCCAAGCGTCGCAAGGTGCGGCGGATTCAGGCCCGGGCTTCCTTCGTCAATTCCACCACGCTCAAGCTGCTGCCGGTGAACGATCAGGAACTGCAGACCGAACAGTTGAGCTTTGACTTTTGCATAGTGGCCACCGGTTCGGTGCCTGCGGTGGTGCCGTCCTTGGCGGTGGATTCGCCCCGGGTTTGGGACTCTACTGTGGCGCTGGAACTGCCTGAGGTGCCCGAGTCGTTGCTGGTGGTGGGAGGCGGCTACATTGGGCTGGAGTTGGGCACAGTGTATCGGGCATTGGGAGCCAAGGTTTCCGTGGTGGAGTTAACCGATGCCCTGTTGCCCGGCATGGATCCTGAGCTGGTAGCCCCTTTGGCCAAGCGGCTCCGACAACAATTTGAAGCCATTTATCTAAAGACCCGGGTGCTGGAACTCAAGCCCGGCCCAGACGGAGTCCAGGCCGTGATGGAGGGCCCCGAAGGACCATTTACCAAAACCTATTCCCATGTGTTGGTCTCCATTGGCCGTCGGCCCAACACGGCCCATCTGGGACTGGAAAACACCCAAGTGCAGCTTGATTCCCGGGGGTTCATCCAGGTCAACGCCCAAATGCGGACTGCTGACCCGCACATTTTGGCCATCGGCGATTGTGTGGGCGAGCCCATGCTTGCCCACAAGGCTTCCCACGAAGCCAAAATCGCCGTGGAAGCTCTGTTGGGCCAACCGGCTGCCTTTGACACCTTTGCCATTCCGGCGGTGGTGTTTACCGATCCGGAGGTAGCTTGGGTCGGATTCACCGAAACCCAAGCTGCCAAAGCCGGTCGGGAAATAGAGGTGGTTCGCTATCCCTGGGGGGCTAGTGGCAAGGCTCATTCTTTGGGACGCACCGAGGGATTGACCAAACTGGTCGTGGACGCCCTGACACAGCGCATTCTGGGAGTAGGGATCGTGGGAGCAGGGGCTGGGGAACTGATTGCCGAAGCGGCGCTGGCCATAGAGATGGGCTGCACAGTGCACGACCTGGCTCAAACCATCCATCCCCATCCTACCCTCAGTGAAACCCTCACCTTCGCTGCCGAAATGCTCTTGGGCACCGCTACAGAAATCTATCATCCCCGATCTAGATCAAAAAAATAAGCCCAAAATCGTAAATCTCAAAAGATTCAAATGTCTAGATAAAAACAAGGTTTCAGAACAAGGAGAAAACAAATGCAGTGGGAGTTTTCCCATGTAGGCATGATCACTGAGGAGCCCAAGCCAGGGGAGATGTTTATTGAAGCCACCCGGGTGTGGATCACCGATTTCACGCAGCACCCTTTCCGTGTAGAATGGCTACGATTTGAGCCTGACAGCCCTGTCACTGGCCCGGTGCGCACCCAACCTCATGTAGCTTTCCGTGTCCCCAGCATTGAGCAAGCTTCTGGAGGACTGCAAGTGCTGCTGGAGCCCTTTGAACCGATGCCTGGTCTGCGTGTGGCGTTCTTTCTCACCCAGGACGGGGCTGTAGTAGAATTGATGGAGTATGATGAATTAAACTTCAAATGACCAAAGTAATTCTTAAGCACATTTGTAATCTGCTAGCAGCCCTTTTAGGTACTTCTTGGTTTTGATAAGCCTCAAAGACAGAAGGCAACAGTTTGCGAATAGAACCATTTTTCATTTAGATTCACTTTTCGGCATTTATGCTGTTATTTAGAATCCAAGAAAAGGGATTAGGATTATTGAGGGTGATTCCACAGCAAGCGCAGGGCGTTGACGGTTACCAACAAGGAAGCCCCTACATCGGCGGCGATGGCCAACCACAGAGAGCTGTAGCCGGCAAGGGCCAACAAGACAAACAAGGCTTTGACAAACAACGCAAAAGCGATATTGAAACGGATGATGGCCAGGGCGCGTCGGGCATGGGTGATGAGCCAGGGGAGGCGATCCAGACGATCGCTCATCAAGGCCACATCGGCGGCTTCAATGGCCAGATCGCTTCCCACGGCACCCATGGCCACCCCCACGGTAGCCAAGGCCAGGGCCGGAGCGTCGTTGACTCCATCGCCCACCATGGCCACCTTCTCCCAGCGATCCACCAGTTCTTGAACCTTGTGTACTTTGTCCTGGGGAAGCAATTCGGCGTAGAAGGTGTCAAGGCCAACTTTTTTGGCAATGGCCTGAGCCGTGGGTTGGTTGTCGCCGGTGAGCATCACCAGGTGCTCAATTCCCAGGTGGCGGAGTTGAGTGATCACCTGGGGAGCTTCGGTTCGGGGCAAATCGGCCAGAGTGATCAGCCCTAGCAGTTCCTCCTCGCGTCCGAGGGCTACCACGGTATAGCCATCCGCAGCTAGGCGTTGGAGGAGTTGGTGCACTTGGGGAGTTTCGCGGGTGCGTTCTTCCAGGAGCCGATGGGAGCCGATCCAGTAGGTTTTTCCGTCCAGGGTGGCGATGATGCCGCGTCCGGGGAGGTTTTCGTATCGGGCCGGACGAGGCCAGGAGTCTACGCCTTGCTCTTGGGCGTATTGGACCACGGCGGCGGCCAGGGGATGGGTGCTGGCGCTTTCCAGAGCGGCTGCCCAACGCAGCACTTCCCGGGCGGAGAGCTCTTGCATGGGCACCACTTCTACCACACGCAGTTGGCCTGTGGTCAGTGTGCCGGTCTTGTCCAACGCGATGGCCCGAAGTGAGCCAGTGGCTTCCAAAAACTGTCCGCCTTTGACCAACACCCCTTGGCGAGCTGCGGCCGTCAACGCTGCCACAATGGTCACCGGGGTGGAGATGACCAGCGCGCAGGGGCAAGCGATCACCAACAGCACCAAGGCCCGATACAGGGCTTCGGCCCAACTCAGTCCCAACACGCCCACGCCCACCAGCGGGAACAGCGCTGCGGTGCTCATCACCGCCGGAGTGTAGCGACGGGCGAAGCGATCCACCCATTGCTCAACATCAGAGCGTTGGGTTTGAGCTTGGGCGATGAGGTGGGCAATTTGGGCCAAAGTGCTTTGGCTGCTGGTGGCGGTGCACCGCACATGCAACTGTCCTTGGCCGTTGATCGTGCCGGCAAAGACTTCTTCCCCAGGTTGTTTTTCCACCGGGAGACTTTCGCCGGTGATAGGAGCCTGATTGACTTCGCTGTGACCTTGAACCACCACGCCGTCCAAAGGGATGCGTTGGCCCGGACGAACCACGAACACCTGACCCACTTCCACTTCTTGAGCCGGTACGGTGCGAGTGGAGCCGTCGGGTTGGAGCAGTTCGGCCTCTGGAGGGACCATTTCCACCAGGGAAGCCACTGCCCGGCGGGCCCGAACCACACTCCAGGCTTCCAGCGTCAGCGACAGGGCGAACAGGAAAGTGACTGAAGCGGCCTCAAACCACTCACCAATCAGCAGCGCTCCGGCCACGGCCACAGTCATCAACAGGTGCATATCAGGCCGCAGATGGCGCAGGGCAGCCAGGATTTTGGGACCCAAGGGAGCAAGACCTACCAGCACGGCTGCCAGATAAAATCCAGCAGCCGGTGCGGGCAGATCCAGTCTCTGCCAAATCCACCGGGGAGTTTCGGAAGCCATGGCTCCTTGGTCCCAAACATGAAAGCCCACGCCTGCAGCCCAACACACCCCTGAAACCGCGGTGAGCACCATCTGCCGCCAGGGCCAGTTCAGAGGGAGTTCTTGCCCGGGTTGGGCTTGGGCCAGCAGTTGAGCCTTCAGACCCAAGGCGTCCAGACGCTGGATCAGGTGCTCAGGCTCCACGCCTGGGGGAAGGGTGACGACCAGTTCTTGTTGGACCAGGTTGAAACCCAGTCGTTCCTTGCCACCCACCACAGGCCCAAGTTCGTCTTCAATCAGAGCCACTTCCTCGGCGCAGTCCAGCCCACGAACCCGAAACCGAACCACGCGTTCTGGCCCTGATTGGCTCATCCGTTGCCACCTTCGGTTCAGGAGACTGAGGAAAATGCCGGTGTGTGGGAGTGATTGAAGGTGGTGGGCCTAGGTGCACTGTAGCACCAGTGGCTTGGCCGCGACAAGCGGAGTGGGTTTTTCCAACAAGAGTCCCCGGTGCGTGGTGGTCGCAAGCGATGATAGCGTCGGTGCGAAGGGCTGACCTTTACCCAAAGGGGGCCTGTGGTCAAAATACGGCCCGCTTTTTCCACTACTGCTTTCCCGAAAATCACCCAGCAGAACGAAGGAGCATGGTCGTGAAAAGAGTGTTGGTTGCATGGGCAGTGGTTTGGGCCCTGGGCGCCAGTGAAGCCTGGTCGCAGGGAATTGCCGTGATTGACTTGCGCTATGTGTTTGACAACCACACCCGATACAAGCAAATGATGGAGCAGCTTCGCACTCGGGTCCAAGCCGCCCAGGAACAAATCAAAAAACGCCGTGCCCACATCCAGCAACTCATCCGCGAACGCAATCGGTTCAAACCCCAAAGCGCCAGCTACAAGCAACTGGACGCCGAAATTGCCAAGCTCACCGCTGAGTTGGAAGCCCAATTCCGACTCCAGCAAAAAGAGTTTGCTTTGGAAGAAGCCAAGATTCGCTTGACGATCTACAACGAAATTGTGGCCGAAGTGCGCAACTATGCTCAGCAGCGTAACTTGTGGTTGGTGATCCGGTTTGATGGGGGGCAGATCAACGAGGTGACCCCTCCGGAAGTGTATCGGTATGTGAACCGACTGGTGGTGCATCATCATCCGGCGTTGGACATTACGCGTCCGATTGTTCAGGCGTTGAATGCTCGGGTGGCCCAAAATCCTCGCCCCTTGCGCCCTGGAGTGCCGCTACCGCCGCAGCGACGCTAGTTCCGGCCCCACCGCGTGGACCTTTCCGCCACTGAGGAAGTGCCGATGCTACGCCCTTTGGAGTTTCAAACCACCATTGCCCGGCCTGTGCAGGTGCAAGGGTGGGGCTATTTTTCCAATCAGCAAATCTGCGTCCGTTTCCTGCCTGCCGGAGCCGACACCGGTTGGGTGTTCCGGCGCAAAGACTTGTCTCCGCCCGTGGAAATTCCTGTCCAGGTCGCCTCCTGCCTGGAAACTCCTCGCCGCACGGCATTAGGGCGGGGGAATGTCCAGGTCCACATGGTAGAACATGTCCTAGCAGCGCTTCACGCGCTGGAAATTCACAACTGCATTGTGGAACTAGATGGTCCAGAACTTCCCGCCGGAGACGGTTCCTGCCGCATGTATGTGGAAGCTCTGGACAAAGCCGGACGGATAACACTGGGTGTTCCGGCTCAGGTGGTTCAGGTTGCCCAAGCAGTGGAAGTGCAACAAGGAGAATCGTGGATCCGCTTGGAGCCGGCCCACTTTCCCGGACTGGAAGTGGAATTTACGCTTCACTATCCGTCGGTGCCGGCCATTGGGCTTCAGCACTATCAGGGGCGGATCACTCCAGAGGAGTTTGCTCGGGAGCTAGCTCCTGCGCGTACATTCCTGTTGTGGGAAGAAGCCCAAGTGCTGCGTGCCCAAGGGGTGGGCAAGCGAGCCACACTGAGCGATTTGCTGGTGTTTCGTCCCGAGGGTGTGGTTGGCAATCAACTGCGTTTTGCCGACGAGTGTGTGCGTCACAAGGTGCTGGACCTGGTGGGCGATTTGGCTTTAGCAGGGCGGCCTGTTTGGGGCCGGGTGGTGGCCCATCGCAGCGGACACCGCCTCAACGCCCGGCTGGTCCAAGCCGTGCTTGACCACCTGAAAACGCAGCGACGCTGTGCCTGAGCCCCGTTGGTCGAAAGCCACCTGAGTGCCATGAGCGTGACCATTTCCCCCTTGGCCTGTGTGGACCCTCGGGCCCAACTGGACGAGGGCGTGTATGTGGGCCCGTTTTGTATCGTCGGGCCCCAGGTCCGATTGGGGGCGCACACCCGATTGGAGGGGAATGTCACTCTCATGGGCCAGGTGGAGCTAGGGCCAGAAAATCACATCTTTCCCGGTGCAGTGATCGGTGCTCCTCCCCAGGACCTCTCCTATCAAAACGAAGCAACCCAAGTGATTATCGGCCGAGGGAACACGATTCGGGAATGTGTGACCATCCATCGTGGCACCACACGGGGCGGAGGCATCACCCGAATCGGAAACCACAACCTCCTGATGGCCTGTTGCCATGTAGCTCACGATTGCACCGTGGACGACCATGTGGTAGTGGCCAATGGGACGCTGTTGGGCGGGCATGTTTGGGTGCAGGACCACGCAGTGCTTTCGGGCAATGTGGCGGTGCATCAGTATGTGACCATTGGGGCGTATAGTTTTGTGGGCGGGGTGTCGGGCGTGCGGCAAGATGTGCCGCCTTTTATGTTGGCCGAGGGAATCCCTGCCCGAGTGCGGTGCTTGAATGTGGTGGGGCTTCAGCGGCACGGGTTCGCCCCCTCTACAATCGCCGCACTCCAACAGGCGTTTCGGCTGGTGTTCCGCCATCATGAACCGCTGTCCCATGTGCGTGGGCGACTCGCTGAACAAGGGCTGCTTTGTCCCGAGGTGGAACAACTGCTCGTCTTTCTCCAAGGTCAGCGCCAAGGCGTGCATGGTCGTGCCCGAGAAAGGAGAGAAGCAGCGTGAAGCGCATTGCGGTAGCGGTGATAGGGGCGGGGCATTTGGGTCGGGTGCATGCCCGACTGCTGGCCAGCTTGCCCCAAGCTGAGCTGATTGCTGTGGTGGACCCGGATCCTCAGGCCCGAGAGGAAATCCAAAAACTGCTTCCGGTGGTAACCTACGCTCATCTGGACCAACTGCCCCGACTGCCCGTGGCCGCCGTGGTGGCCTCGCCCACGCACACCCACTACCAAGTGGCCCAAACCCTGCTACGGCATGGTGTGCATCTGTTGGTAGAAAAACCCCTAGCTTCCACCGTGGAACAAGCTGCTGCTTTGGTGGAGCTGGCCCGAAGCCGGGGATGCGTGCTGGCCGTGGGTCATGTGGAGCGGTTCAACCCGGCCGTGGAAGCCGCCCAGGAGTTTTTGCAATCGGCTTGGGCGATTTGGGGCACTCGGGCCGGCACCTTCACCGGGCGATGCCTGGACACCGATGTGGTGCTGGACCTGATGATCCACGACCTGGACCTCGTGCTGGCCCACTTGGACCCCAACCCCCAAGTGCTCCAAGCTCAAGGCATGGAACTTACCGGTTGCGGCACCGATGTGGCTTGCGCCTGGCTGACCACCCCGGAAGGATGCCAGATCACCCTCACCGCCTCCCGAGTGGCCCCGGAACCCCAGCGGTGCCTGCACATCTGGTCCACGCAAGGCTATTGCCACATTGATCTGGGCAAAAGGGTCTGCCAAGTGGTGCGACCAGGTCCAAAGTGGGAACAACTCCACGGACGCATCGGCCCCCTGAACTCCAGGGAACAGAAACTTCTGGCCCGACACTTCTACCCCCAGGTGCTCCGGGCCCAAGTGCTGGACTTTTCTCGAAGCAATCCCTTGCTGGAGGAGCTGAAAGACTTCCTGCGTGCCGTTCGGACAAGCGAGCCGGTGCGGGTGTCAGGCCAGCAGGGGCTGCAAGCCTTGCAATTGGCCCAACAAGTGCAGGAAAAAATCCGTCTGCACACTCTTGCCACATCAGCACAAGTTGAAGAAACCACACTCCCCCTGTGGTCTTTTGCTCCCCAGTGGTCTAAGCGTCAGGCTGGCTAAGCAAGCGGAAGCCTCAGAACCGGCATGGTCGGTAAGCTCAGTGCATTTGTTTCGTTTGATCTGGGAAACAAAAGGGGAGTTGATGGTGAACGAAACCCCTCCAGGGCCTAGTCTTCCGGCAAACGGAGTTTGATTGGCAAATCCTCTGCCCCCCGAGGGTGGAAGACGGTAAAGTTGATCAAAGGACCCCGTGGTGCGCCTGGGTGAACATGAAACTGTATAAACGTTTTCTGGTGCATGTGCGTCGGGCCTTTCGTCGCCCGATTGACGAGCTGTCCCAGTTGGAACGGCTGATCCGCTATTTGATTGACCTGTTCCGCTACGGGGCACGGCAGCTTCGCAAGGATCGGGCAGGCGACATGGCCGCTTCGCTCACCTATCGGACCATCTTCAGCTTGGTCCCGGTGGCCGTGCTGAGCATGCTGATGGTCCGCGCGTTCGTGGATCAGGAGGACGCCCGAAAGTGGCTGCGAGGGAGCGTGTATGACTTTTTGGGCTGGAGTGCCTTGTCTTACGAGGAACCTTCTGCTTCCCAGGTGCAGCTCCCTTTGGTAGCTCCCGAGCCTGGAGGGAAACAGGTGCCACCTTTGGAGCCTAAGGGGTCTTCTCCCCCTGACCCTCTGGCTCAGATGCAAGCCCGACTGGATCAACGCTTGGACGAGTTGATTGAGCACGCCTGGAATGCCAGTTTGGGCAAGTTGGGTTTGTTGGGGGGAGCGTTGTTTGTTTGGGCAGCGCTGGCCTTGCTGGTCAACCTGGAAGATGCCTTCAATACCATTTGCAACGCACCCAGCGGACGCCCTTGGCGAGCCAGACTGGCCAACTATTGGGCAGTGCTGACCCTGGGCCCGGCCACCGTGGCCGGTATCTTGTTTGGGCTGCAACGGCTCATCCATTGGGGAATCACCACGGAGCCTTGGGGGTGGTTTGGACATGTGTTTTTTGGACTCCTGGATCGCAGTTCGGAGTTGCTGGCTAGTTGGGCCTTGTTGTTTACCATGTACACGCTAGTGCCCAACACCCGAATGGCCTGGCGGCCTACCCTGGTCGGATCGCTGGCTGCCGCCGTGGCTTGGCAAGGGGCCAAAGGGTTGTTCCAGCTCTATGTGGTCACCGCCCGGCCCTATTCGGAGCTTTACGGTTCCTTGGGCCTGATCGCCTTGTTTCTGTTTTGGCTGTATTTGACTTGGCTGATTGTGCTCTACGGGCTGGAGCTATCGTATGTGATTCAAACGGTAAGCCGTCGCCAGATGGCCGCCCAGTGGTTGGAGGAAAAAGGCACCGAAAGCTACGACCCGCTGTGGCTCATTCCGGCTTTGGTGGCCGTAGGCCGGGCTTTTGAACAGGGGAAAACCGTCTCTTTGGACCAATTGGTCCATGTGCTTCAGCTTCCCGCCCGGGTGGTCTCCCGAATCACCCAGCACTTGGAGCAGAAGGGGTACTTACACTCTGTGGAGTCGCACCAGGACGGACCGGCTCGCTATGCCCTTGCTCGTCCCGCTGAGCAAATCCACCTGGAAGAACTGGTGCGTTGGGCTCGCCAACAGTTTCTGGCCGATCGGTTGCGCCGACATCAGCAGGCTTGGCAAGCCGTGGACCGAATGCTTCAAGAGGCCATGAACCGGTTCCAAGGAACCACCCTGGCCCAACTGCTTCGTTCCGAGTTGTCCGAGTCGGGTCGGAAGGTAGTTCCATCAACTTCTACATCGGTTTCTTCTGCGTTGCCTTCCGAGGCTCACACCCCTAGCTCCTAGGTGGCAGCCATGAACCCCCAGGAAGAGATTTATCTGCACAAACTCACGCGGCGTGAGTTTCGCCAGCGAATGCAAAGCGGTCAGCTCCAAGCGTGCATCTTGCCCGTGGCTGCCGTGGAACAACACCTGGAACACCTGGCCATGGAACACGACTGGCGCAGTGTGAACGAAGTGGCTCGCCGTGTAGCTCAACGCCTCCGCCCCCGAGTGCTCGTGGCCCAGGCGCTCATGGTTGGGGTGAGCGAGCATCACATGGTCCACCCGGGAACGCTCAGCCTCCGCCCCGGCACTTTTCTGGCAGTGGTATGGGACCTGGTGGACTCATTGATTCGGGCCGGATTTTCCAACATCCTGGTGCTTAATGGTCATGGGGGAAACATTGCGCCGGCTCGGGCGGTTTGGGACCAACTGCTGCGACAAACCTGGCGCAATGTGCACTTCCTTTCCTACTGGGATGTGCTCACCCAAGACGACGCCCGGGAACTGCTCCGCAGTGGACACCGCTTGCCGGAGGACTTGCCTGGCCATGCTCAAGAGTTTGAAACCGCCATTGCTCTGGCCGCCTTTCCCGAAAATGTGCGGCAAGAAGCCCTCACCGACCAGAAAGACCCCACCCCTGCCTTGGCCAGCCCTCAAACCGGTCAGGAACTGCTGCAACGCATCG
This sequence comes from Planctomycetota bacterium, assembly GCA_024279285.1. Taxonomy (GTDB): domain Bacteria; phylum Planctomycetota; class Planctomycetia; order Pirellulales; family S012-138; genus S012-138. The sequence continues at coordinate 19,585 of JAJRRR010000166.1, read as the reverse complement.
TGGACCGCCTGACCGAGTATGTGAAGCAGATGATCTCCGGCGATCGGGTCGCTCCGGTGCCCCCTTATCATCCATAGGGGGGTTCCCTGTCCTTCGCTTGCGACCTAGTTCCGCACCTGCACAACACATTCCCCCCGGAACTCCACACCCAAGCGCAAGCTCCTACCCCGGCCAAGCGACCTTGCGGGGAGCCATTATCGCGCCCTGCTTGCGCTGCGGCGGCGCGCGGCCTTGTTGCGACAGAGAAAATGATCTGGAAATTGCTGCCCTGTGATTGCTTTTTCTGGTGACATCAAATGCAAGTTTCTCTGAATACCCAAGCTGCCAGACAAGATGGGCAGGCTTATGTGTGGATAGAAGGTATCTGCTCTAAGGCTATTGGTCTTAACGGTAAAATATCCATCCTGCACGGATCTTGACTTGTTTTACTTCCTCTTGCTCTCTAATCTCCGCATTGCCTCGCAGATTCACCTTTGAATAGGAGTATGCAGGTACCGAGATGCGCTTGGTTTCTCCGTTGCTCCACTTTCCCCATAGTTTAGATCGCTCTAAGGAAGCTCCATCCTCAGTATAAAAAATGAGTTCCAACTCCACATCCCAGAGATCATGACCTGTCTTGTTTGTTAGCAAAAGATCGTGCCAAAAAATACCATAGTCCCACTCCACCCCGAACTGGGTTACGGGAGGAAGCAGTTCTTCGTGAAACACCAGGCATCCCACAATCAAAGCAAAACCCACTAGGACCCAGAAGCATCCTTCGCCGAAATCGCTGCTCATGGGATTTCGCCATCGGATCTATTAACAGGAAGCGACAGCGCTTGGAGAAACACGCCAGAACCTCTTCTCGGCCTCAGGGATAGTATCAGAGGGGATGTTTGCTCTGCTCCCTGGGCCTGGAGTCCAACCAGGCCCAGGAAGGAAGTGTTGGGATTTTTGCTTAGCATTTAGCGTGAGAACCACCAATCAAAGCCTCCCCAAAGATTGGGTCGGGAGTACCCTGATACTCCTCTACCATAGAAATTTTGGCCACCCCATACATTGGGCGTAGTATATCCCCATCCACCTCCGGGCGAAGAAAAGTTGAATCCACCGAGGGAATTGGGGGTAGTGCTGCCAATCATAGAGCCGTTGCTGCCAAAAAAGTTGAATCCTCCGAAGAGATTAGGCTGTGAGTGGCCCAACCACGAGCCGTCAGCTCCCATGAAATTCTGGCCACCGAAGATATTGGGCGTTGTCCGACCCAGGTACACACCTCCCTGATAAAAATCATATCCTCCGAAGAGATTTGGCCGCAAGGAAAATTGTTGGGCCTTGGCTTCGCTGGCCAAACCCAGTCCTAACCCTACCACTGCAATTGCAATAACGAGCCTCATTGCAGCACCTCCTTTCGACCAGACGATCGTGGACGCGGACATTCTATATTCCCATCTTAGGCTCCATATGAAAGGTGCTGGTTCGCATCGGAGAAGCGAAAAGAATTTTCGGCCGATTTTTCCTTGCCTCCTTTTCTCCAAAGTAAGGAGGGCTATAATGAACAACGCTTCAATAGTATGATGCGGCTTGGTAGAAAAAGTTCCCAATTTGTACGATGTCAGAATCGCCCCAAGATTCTTTCGCCCAACTGAAGAAAAGGTTAGACCAAGGCGATCCTACAGCTTACCAGGAAATCTTTGACCGTTTCGCAGGTCGGCTGGTGGAATTGGCTCGCCGACAGCTTGGACCCCAACTGAAGGCCAAACTGGACCCAGAAGATGTCGTACAGTCCGTCTTTCGCAGCTTTTTCCGGCGGCAAGACGCAGGCGAATTTTACTTTTCCAGCTGGGACAGCTTATGGGGCTTGCTTGTGACCATCACCCTGCACAAGTGCGGCCACCAAGTGCAATATTATTTGGCAGCTAAAAGGGATGTGCGCCAAGAAATTGGCCAGAATCCGGAGGCGGATCTCTCCTCCGAAGAGGTGCGCAGTAGCTGGAGGGCCTTGGTACGCGACCCTTCTCCCGAAGAGGCGTCTATGTTACGCGATTTGCTGCAGGAGCTGATGAGCCACCTCATGCCTATCCAACGAGAAATCCTGACCCTGCGGCTTCAAGGATATTCCACTGCTGAAATTGCTGAACAGGTTGGTCGCAGTCAGCGATTGGTCCAATATACTTTGAAATCGCTTCGCGGTCGGCTAGAAAAACTGCTTGAACAGTAACCTTCTAGGGAAAGATCTAGCCTCAAGCCGAATTGCGGGGGCAGATCCATGAGTGCCAGTGAAAACATGCAAGGAGAAACTCAAAAACTCCTGCTTTCTTTATTCCAGGTATTGGATTCCTTTGATCAAGCCTGGCGCAGATACATAGAAGAGCAAACTACTCCTCCTTCCCTGAAAGAGTTTCAAACCCGACTGAACCTTGCATTTCCTGATTGTCGGCGAGAGGGCTTTCGGTGGCTGCTCCAAATCGAGTTGGAATATCGTCGCAAATTGGGAGAAAATCCATCCGAGGCAGAATATGTCCGTAGCTTCCCCGATTTCTATAAAGAAATATCACAAGTATTTGGCCCCAAAGGTTCACCCTCTACAAAAACTCTAGAAGAATCTATCGAAGGTAACCGTATAGACCACTACATATTAGAGCATTGTTTGGGAGTAGGAGGAATGGGAGTGGTCTATCAGGCTTACGATACGAGACTAAGAAGGACTGTGGCGATTAAATTGCTCCGAACCGGAACTCCAACTTCAGCAGAAGAGCACGCCCGATTTCAGACGGAAGCCGAAGTATTGGCTCAACTAGATCATCCCGGTATCGTACCAATTTTTGAATGTGGTGTCTTCCGACAACAACCTTTTCTTGTATTGGGGTTTGTTTCAGGAAAAACTCTCCAACAAATAATTGCGCAAGGGCCTCTAGACCCCGATAATGCAGCGCAACTTGTCAGACAGTGTGCTCTAGCCATCCACTATGCACATACCCAGGGTGTGATTCACAGAGATTTAAAACCGTCCAATGTCCTTCTTGAATGGTCACAGGAAGATGAGATCTGCCAAGACTCACAAAAGATGCAAAATATGGCAAACGCTCGCATCCGAATCACGGATTTTGGTCTGGCAAAGTTGGTTTGCCGACAAGGCGATACGCTAACGCAAACAGATCAAGTCCTTGGTACTCCAAGTTACATGGCTCCAGAACAGGCCAGAGGGGACCATGAACAAGTGGGCCCAGCTACTGATGTTTATGCTTTAGGTGCGATCCTCTATGCTTGCTTGACCGGTCGCCCTCCGTTCCAGGCTGCTTCTCCCCTGGAAACATTGCGACAAGTGGAATCTGAAGAACCAGTTCCTCTGCGGGCACTCAACTCCCAGGTGCCCCGGGACCTGGAAACCATTGTCTTAAAATGTCTTCAAAAGTCTCCTCAACGGAGGTACAAATCGGCACAAGCACTGGCCGAAGACTTGAGGAGATATTTGGAAAACGAACCTATTTTGGCTCGTCCTGTCGGTGCAGGAGAGCGTGTGTTACGTTGGTGTCAGCGTAACCCGAAACTAGCCGGACTGCTTGCTCTAACCAGTGTGCTGATGTTGGTTCTGAGCATTGGTGGGCCCTGGATGGCCTGGTACCAGTTGCAGCTACGACATCAAGCGGATGCTGCCCGAAATCGTGCCCAACGGGCAATCCTGTTAGAACGCCAAGCCAAGGAAGCGGAACGAACTGCCCGTCGGCTTGCCGAAAAACGCCAGAAGGACTTCAAAGAAAGCCTGAATATTTTATTGGATGTGTTTTCCGATCTGGACCTGACCAATCCAGGGCAAGTCCAGAAGGAACAGGAAAACGCCGTTTCTTTGCCGGCTCAGCTTGCCAGCGGGCTGCTCCGAGCTGCCGAACAATTGGAAAAAGGAAATTTCAGCGATCCAGTGGCTCTGGCTCGCCTCCGTGCTCGCCTAGCGGTAACTTTGATAGCATTAGGATACGCCCGACCTGCTCAGGAACTTCTCGCCAGCTCTGTAAAAGTCTTACGGCAACATCTCGGTCCCTATGATGACGAAACTTTTATGGCAGAGTATGGATTGGCATATGCCCTTCATCGTAGTGGTCCTCTTCAGGAGGCTGAAAGATTTACCCGCCAATTGTACAAAAAACAGAAGGATTATTGGGGTCCAGACCACCCCAATGCTCTGAAGTGCCAGATTATGCTGGCCGAGATTTATATGCGATCTGGGAAAGTAAGTGAGGCCAAGCAAACGCTGGAAGAAATTATTAAACATACCCAATCTCAATCAAAAAAGTTACCAAAAGCAAAGCGGCATATACAAATAGAACTGGCAGCCACTCATCAATTAGCCCTTACGCTTGTAGCACAAGGAGAACTGGCCGAAGCCCAACGCATATTGGAAAGAATCCTGCCTTTGCTGAAGCGTCTTTTGGGATTCACTCATCCTACGACCATACGTGCTTACAGTGATTTAATAGATACTTACAAATTGCAAGGCCGGTATGAAAAGGCAATTGCTTGCAGTGAAGAGTTTGTAAAGCTAGCGAAGAAAACTTATGGGCCGCGGCATCCCCAGACCCTGAGAGCTATGAGTGATTTAGGAATACTCTATGGAGAGACCGAGAGGCATGACGAAGCAAAGTTAATATTAAACCAGGTATATGAAACTTATTCCGCCTTAGTTGGGCCAGAACACGAAAATACCCTTAGGTCTGCGATCAATCTTGCCAGGGCTTATTCCTATGCGGGACAATTCCATAAAGCTTTAAATATACTAAATGAGGTTGCTCCTATTATTAAATCAAGATTCGGCAAAAAGCATCCAATTACCTTTGTTGTAATGAATAACTTAGCATCAGTTTATTGGGGAATGGGAGATCATGATCGTGCTATAGCTATGTATCAAGAGGTTTTAAAATTAAGAATTCAGGTGCAAGGAAAACGCCATATAGCTACAATAGAAACCATGATGAACCTTGGAAAGGCTTATTCAATCGTGGGAATGTACCAAAAAGCCATTCCGCTTTTGGAAGAATCTGTCCAACTTGCTCGAGAACTGCTAGGACCGGGGCATCCTCGTACTTTGGGGGCTGCAGGAGATCTTGTGCTCGGATATGTTGAATCCGGGAAACTTGAAGAGGCATTTCGGGCCTTGCAAGTATATCTGCCCATGGCGCAAAAATCATTGGGGTCCTACCATTATGTTACAGTTTATTTGAAATCCTATTTAGCAGAAGTTTATCGTATGACGGGAAATCCACGAAAGGCGATTGAAATTATGGAGGAAGTAGTAAAGCATTCCAATTTGACGCTCGGAGAGACTGATAGGTTGACTGTTGAAAGGACAAATAACCTTGGCCTTGCATATATGGATGCTGGAGAACTCCTAAAAGCACGAAAAATATTTGAAAGACTTCTTTTTATCACTAAGGGGCATTTAGGAGATAATAATATGAATACAGTTAGAGCATGCATTAATCTATGTTTGGTTTACGAACGGCTGGGAAAGTTTGAACTGGCGATTCCCCTTTGGCAAGAAGCCTATAGAGCACGAAGGAACATCTTCGGACCCTATGCCTATGATACCTTGGCCATTGCCTGGCAATTAGCCCTGGCATATGGCAGGATCGGGAAAGCACGAGAAGCGGAATACTGGGTTGCTGTGTTGATAGATGGTTTTCGTCGTGGAAAGGAGAAAAATCTTCCGGATTACTCTGACTATTTGCTTCAAGCGACACAGCTTATGCTTATGTTGAAGAAGTTCCATGTTGCTGAGTACTATGCCCGTGAATGCCTAGAGGTGTTGAGAAACAGCTCCAGCGATTCCAGAAAAATCTTTTTTTCATTGATCCTTGTTGGCTGTGCTTTGTTAGAACAAGGGCGATATGAGGAAGCAGAAAAATTTCTCCTAGAAGGCTATCGTTTCTTGAAAAATAATGCGGGAAAAGTTGACCCAGCAACCTTCAATCGTTGCGCTGTGATAGCTATCACGAACTTGATAAAATTGTATAAAGCAAACAAAGATCCTGAACGCGTTAGCTTCTGGGAAAAAGAGCTGGAAAATGTGTTGATTAAAACAAAGTTTAACTTTTCCGATCAGTGAAAGGTTCTCATTTCCTCATCATCCCTGGTTAAGTTGTCGCTCGGTCTGAAGCGTTGAAGCCTTATGTTCTTTTGCAAGTTGTTTCCTAACGGCTTTTGCCTTCTGTGTTTTTCAAGTTCATGTTGAGGAGGATGTTCAAGCTTTAGTTGTATCAGAAACTTCTTTTGAGTGAGAAATTGTGAAAGAGGATTTGTGCATGATGGTGGCCTTTGAGATACAAGCTGGCTGCTAAATTCTGGGCCGGATGACATCCACTCCCACCCAGCGGCGTAGCACCTCCGGCACCACCACGGAGCCGTCGGCTTGTTGGTAGTTTTCCAGGATGGCAATCAAGGTGCGCGAGACAGCCACGGCGGTTCCGTTGAGCGTGTGGACCAATCGGGTTCCTTTTTCTCCGCGGCGTTTGTAGCGGATATTGAGTCGTCGGGCCTGATAGTCGGTGCAGTTGCTGGTGGAAGTGATTTCGGCAAACTCGCCGTTTTCGCCTCGGCCGGGCATCCAGGCTTCCAGGTCGTACTTGCGATATGCCGGTCCGCCCAGGTCGCCGGTGGCGGTGTCCACCACCCGATAAGGAATGCCCAAGCGGTCGTAAATCTTGCACTCCAGTTCCCGGAAATACTCCAACATCGCGTCGCTTTGCTCAGGCGTGGTGAATGCAAACATTTCCACTTTGGTGAATTGGTGCACGCGGAACAGCCCTCGGGTGGCCCGCCCGTGTGCCCCAGCTTCGGTGCGGAAGCAGTGGCTGATACCACACAACTTCACCGGCAACTGATCCTCTTGGAGTACCTGACCGGCCATCAATCCTCCCAAGGTGATCTCGGCCGTGGCCACCAAGCTCAAGTCGGTGTTTTCAATGCTGTAGATTTGCGTCTCTGGTCCTCGGGGAATAAAGCCGATGCCCTGGAGGATTTCGTTTCGGGCCAGATCGGGAGTGATGGTCGGCACGAACCCCTCGGCCTGAAGCATCTCCAAGGCGAACTGCTGCAAGGCCAGCTCCAGCAGAACGGCTTCGTTTTTCAGATAGTAAAAGCCGTGTCCCGTGACTCGAGCGCCTCCTTCCAGGTCAATCAGGTCCAGCAACTGGCCCAACTCCACATGGTCCCGAACCGGAAAGTCAAACTTCGGCACGGGCGTCTTGCCGCGGCCCACCTCGCGGTTGGAGGTATGATCCGGTCCCACTGGGGCATCGGGGTGAGTCATGTTGGGCACTTGGGCCAAGATGGCGGTGGACTGGGTCGTCAGCTCTTGCAGCTTTTGCTGGATTTCTTCGCGTTTTTGCCGCAATTGGCGTCCTTGTTCTTTGAGGGCTTCGCGTTGCTCCGGGGGAGCTTTTCCGATGGAGCGCGAAAGCTCGTTGGTGCGACGGTTCAGCTCCTGGAGCTGCTGGTCCAGTTGCCGACGCTGCTGTTCCAGTTGAACAAACCGGTCCAAGTCCACCTGCACATTGCGTCGGCGGCAGTTTTCCCGAACCGCTTCCAGGTTTTCCAGCACGAACTTGCGATCCAGCATGGCCAAGTGGACTCTTGGGGCTAGAGTTTCCAGCATGATCGCCGCATTGTACCACTCCGGCCCGGGGAAAGAAGAGGCCCCTTGAACTGTTCCAGGGAGTGTTGGTACGCTCAGGCAACTGCCTGCCAGCCAGCTTGCAGAAGGGTCGGGCCCTGGGGGGCTCGGGCGCCTCGGACTCGGCGGTCTTCATCTTGGTTGCACAACACGGAACCCTTGCCTGGGGAGTACTGCGCTGTGCCCAAACGGGAAGACATCCACCGGATTTTGATCATCGGCTCTGGACCGATTGTGATCGGCCAGGCTTGTGAGTTTGATTATTCCGGCACCCAGGCCTGCAAGTCCCTGCGAGAAGAAGGCTATGAGGTGATTCTGGTCAACTCCAATCCGGCCACCATAATGACCGACCCGGGCATGGCCCATCGCACTTACATTGAGCCTTTGACCTGGGAAGTGGTGGCCAAGATCATAGAGCAGGAGCGGCCCGATGCCCTCTTGCCCACTCTGGGAGGCCAGACCGGCCTGAATCTGGCCATGGACCTGCACCGGCACGGGGTGTTGGAACAGTTCGGGGTGGAGATGATCGGCGCTCGGCCCGAGGTGATCGAAAAGGCCGAAAGCCGCGAGCGGTTCCAGGAGGCCATGCGTCGCATCGGGCTGGAGGTGTGTCGGGGCGAGGTGGTGGACTCTTTGGAAAAAGCTCGGGAAGTGCTGGACCAGGTGGGCCTTCCGGCCGTGGTTCGGCCCAGTTTCACCTTGGGCGGAACGGGTTCGGCGGTGGCTTACAATCGGGCCGAGTTTGACGAACTGGTGCGCCGAGGATTGGAGCAATCCCCTGTGCATCGGGTGCTCATTGAGGAGTCCATCTTGGGCTGGAAAGAGTTTGAGATGGAGGTGATGCGCGACGGGGCCGACAATGTGGTGATCATCTGCTCCATTGAGAACTTGGACCCGATGGGCGTGCACACCGGGGACTCGATCACCGTGGCTCCCGCTCAAACGCTCACCGACAAAGAGTACCAGCGCATGCGCGATGCCTCCATCGCCGTGATCCGCGAGATCGGTGTGGAAACCGGAGGATCTAACATCCAGTTTGCCATTGACCCTCGCACGGGGCGCATGCTGGTCATTGAGATGAATCCTCGGGTGAGCCGTTCCAGTGCGTTGGCCTCTAAGGCCACGGGCTTTCCCATTGCCAAAATTGCCGCCAAGCTGGCCGTGGGCTATCGGCTCGATGAACTGCCCAACGACATTACCCAAAAAACCGTCGCCTGCTTTGAACCCACAATTGACTATGTGGTGGTCAAGGTGCCGCGATTTGCTTTTGAGAAGTTTCCCGAGGCCGATCCGACGCTTACCACGCAGATGAAAAGCGTTGGCGAGACGATGGCCATTGGGCGGACTTTCAAGGAAGCGTTGCAAAAAGCCTTGCGTGGTCTGGAGGTGGGAGCGTTTGGACTGGGGTGCGACAAGACTGATCTTTGGGACACTCCCCAGCGGCCTTCGGTGGACGAAATCCGTGCCCGACTCGCCACCCCCAACGCCCAACGCATCTGGTACATCCGCTATGCCCTCAAAGCCGGCATGAGTGTAGAGCAAATCAACGAGCTGACCGGCATTGATCCTTGGTTCCTGGACCACATCGCCCAGATCGTAGAACTTGAGGAGCAGCTGCGCCAGACTTCCCTGGGCGAAATCTCCGATGAGATGTTCCGCCGGGCCAAGCGGTACGGTTTTTCGGACCGGCAGTTGGCCTATCTTTGGGACACTTCGGAGTTTGAAGTGCGTCGGGAACGCAAGCGTCGCGGCATTGTGCCCACCTATAAAGCCGTGGACACCTGCGCGGCGGAGTTTGAAGCCTACACTCCCTACTACTACTCCACCTACGAAGACGAGGACGAAGTGCCGCCCAAAGAGCCTGGAGAGCGGCGAGTGATGATCCTGGGCGGAGGGCCTAACCGGATCGGCCAAGGGATTGAATTTGACTACTGCTGCTGCCACGCCAGCTTTGCCCTGCGCGAACTGGGCATCCGCTCCGTGATGGTCAACTCCAACCCCGAGACCGTCTCCACCGACTACGACACCAGCGACTTGCTGTTCTTCGAACCACTAACGACCGAGGATGTGTTGAACATTTTTGACCGCGTGCAGCCGGAGGGGGTGATCGTGCAGTTTGGGGGGCAGACCCCCTTGAATCTGGCCCGAGCCTTGGCCACCAACGGTGTGCCAATCGTGGGCACCAGCGTAGATACGATTGAAGACGCCGAGGATCGGGAGAAGTTCCAACGGCTGCTGGCTTCGTTGGGGCTGCGGCAGCCTCCCAGCGGGATTGCCCGAACCGTGGAACAAGCCCGAGCTGTGGCCCAGCGGATCGGCTATCCCGTCTTGGTCCGTCCCAGCTTCGTGCTGGGAGGGCGAGCCATGGAAATCTGCTACGATCAGGCCCAACTCACCCAGTTCGTCAAAGAAGCCTTCGCCGCCGCCGAAGGCCAAGGCGTGCTCATCGACCGGTTCCTGGAAGATGCTACCGAAGTGGATGTGGATGCCATCAGCGACGGCCAAAACACGCTGATCGTGGGCATCATGGAACACATTGAGGAAGCCGGAGTCCATTCGGGCGATTCGGCTTGTGTCATTCCGCCTTACAGCCTACCCCAGCCGGTGATTGAGGAAATCCGCCAGGCCACTCGGGCTTTGGCTTCGGCCATGCAGGTGCGAGGGCTGATGAACATCCAGTTTGCTATCAAGCGCGAAAACGGCATGCCCACGGTTTATGTGCTGGAGGTGAACCCTCGGGCCAGTCGCACGGTCCCCTTTGTGGCCAAAGCCACCGGGGTGCCTGCGGCCAAAATTGCCACGAAGGTGATGTTGGGCCACTCGCTCCAAGAACTGGGAGCCACCGAGGAAGTGATCCCAGCTCATGTGTCTATCAAGGAAAGCGTGTTTCCGTTTATCAAGTTTGCTGGGGTGGACATCGTGTTGGGGCCGGAGATGCGTTCCACGGGGGAAGTAATGGGCATGAGTGAGCGATTTTCCATCGCGTTTTTCAAAGCCCAATTAGCTGCTGGAGTGGTGCTTCCCCGGGAAGGAAACATCTTCGTCTCCGTCGCAGACCGGACCAAGCCCTACATTGTGGACATTGCTCGGCCACTGGTGGAGATGGGCTATCATCTTTATTGCACCCGAGGCACCGCCCGAGTGCTTCGCCAGGCAGGCATTCCTTGCACGGAAATCAAAAAACTTCAAGAAGGCCATCCCAACCTCCTGGACCTGCTCATCGACGGCAAGATCAACCTGGTGATCAACACCCCAAGCGGCAAAGGAGCCCGAACCGACGAAGGCCGCATTCGCGCAGCAGCCGTGGCTCACGGAGTGCCTTGCATCACCACCATTCCGGCTGCTCAGGCTGCGGTTCGGGCCATGCAAGCCTTGCGGGAAGAAGAAATCACCGTCATGGCCCTCCAGGACCGGTACGCACGGATTTGAGGGGCTGGGTCTTGAGTCCGGGGCGAGCCTGCGGCTTCAGCAGCGAAGCGGAAGTTAGAGAACCCGCTTCCACTTGCACTCAAGCGGCGAAGCAAGATTGGCGTTTGCTCCCGCGAGTTGCAAGCCGCAACTCGGCTGGCCGCAGTTGGCAGACTCGCGTTGTGGGGGGATCGGAGGTGGGATATAGTAAAGAGGCGTAGGGTTTTCCTGGTTTGCCCAGGCTCTCCGATCCGCTTCGTTTCGTGCATTTCAACGAAGAAGGAAGCTGCTCCATGAAACACACTCTGCTTGGCTGGATGGTGGTCGTGGTGGCTTGGGGGCTAGGGGGATGCACGGGAGCCCCAGCGCCTACTCAAACGGCCGACTCTTCCCCGGGCGATCAAGGAAGACCAGCCTCCGTGTCCTCAACCCAGGAATCCCCGAACCAGCCAGAGTCCCAAGGCCAGACCAGCTCTGGGGGCAATGCTTCGGAAACTCCAGAGCTGGCAACTTCTTCCCGAGGCAGTTCTTCCCGGGGGAGGCTGACCCGAGGTGGAGTCCCTCCAGCCAAACAGGATGTGCTTCTGCTGAGCTACAGCAACGATCCGGATACGATCAATCCCCTCACCTCCAACGATACGGTCAGTCAGGCTTGGCTGCAGTGGGTTTATGAGTCTTTGGCTTCTTCCCGATTTGACGATCCGGACAAGTGGGAACCGGCACTGGCCGAGTCGTGGACTTTTGACGAGGAAAAGTTGGAATTCACCATCAAGCTGCGTCGGGGCGTGAAGTGGCATCCGATCCAGTTTCCCAACGGGACTTGGGAGCGCGATCGGGAGGTAACGGCTTACGATGTGAAGTTCACCTTTGATTGCATTCTCAACCCTCACACAGAAGCGGCTGCCTTGCGCAGCTACTATCAGGACAAAGATCCCGAGGATCCCCAGGACCCCTACAAGATCAAAGTCCAAGTGGTAGATAAATACACGGTCAAGATTCGCTGGACGAAGCCGTATTTTCGCATGGTGGAGTTTACCTTGGGAGTGCCGATCATTCCGCGTCATGTGTACTCTCGGGACGAAAACGGTAAGCCCATCTCTTTCAACTTTCGTTCCCGAAAGTTCGGGCAGCGGTTCAACGACCATTGGGCCAACACCACCATGTGTGGCACCGGTCCTTTGCGATTTGTCACTTGGGAGCGCAACAAGCAAGTGGTGCTTGAACGCAATGAGGACTATTGGGGAGAGCCGTTCTACTTTTCGCGTATGGTCTTTCGCCAGATTACCAACCCCTTTACGGCCTACCAACAAGCCCTGAAAAACGAGCTGGACTGGTCGGCGGTGGCCGAGAAGGATTTGTTCATCAAGGTCCACCAGCGTCCGGAAGTCCGACAGGGCCGAGTGGTTCCGGTTCAGTATGAGTACATGGGCTATCGCTATGTGGGATGGAATTTGGAGCGGCCGCAGTTTCGGGATCGGGAAGTGCGTTGGGCGCTCTCTTACGCCACTCCGGTGGACAAAATGGTTCAGAACATCTTGCACAACCTGGCGGTTCGGGTCACCGGGCCCTTTTTGCCCAAAAGTCCGGCCAACAATCCTGAACTGAAACCCATCCCCTACGACCTGGATAAAGCTCGAGAGTTGCTGGAACAAGCCGGCTGGCGCGACACCGATGGAGACGGCGTGCGCGACAAAGTCATTGACGGCCAACGAGTCGCGCTCCAGTTTGAGCTAATCATTTACGCCGACAGTCCCATGTATCGACGCATCGCTGAGCTGATGAAAGACAGCTATCAGCAGATCGGCGTGCAGATGCAGATTTCGCCGACCAAATGGGCCTTGATGCTCCAACGGCTGCGCAAGCGTAATTTTGACGCGTGCATGTTGGGCTGGGCCATGAATTGGCGCAGTGATCCTTTCCAGATCTGGCACAGCAGCCAGGCCGATGTCCCTGATAGCTCCAATGCCATCAGCTATCGCAACCCCCAGGTGGACAAGCTCATTGAGCAGCTACGAGTCACCACGGACCTGGAGGAGCAAAACCGGTTGTATCGGGAGATTCATCGGCTGATTTATGAAGACCAGCCATATACTTTCTTGTTCCAAGACATGGCCACGGCGATTCACCACGCCCGGTTGGAAAATGTGCGGTTCTATCCCAAGCAGCGCCCGCACATTGACATGCGCGAGTGGTACACTTCTCAGGCTCGGTTGTTGGGTCCCTAGTGTCTGGACAATGGTATCGCGCGTGGGTTCTTGCTAGGCGGATGGGTGGCTCGTGTGGAGTTATTTGCTGCGTCGGCTGTTGTTGATGATTCCCACGCTGTTTGGGGTCACTTTGGTGTCGTTTGCTGTGATGCAAATGGCCCCAGGAGACCCCTTGCTGTTGCAGGGCGGGGACCAAGGTTCTTTGGCTGCCCAGGGTGAGACTCGGGAAGCCTATCTGGTGCGTCGGCGCGACTTGAAGCTGGATCGCCCGTTGTTTCTCAACTTGCGCTACTTTCGGGATTGGACCGAGCCGGTCCGCCATGCCGCGTGGTTTTTGGGAGTTCCGGTGGAGCAGTTGGCCCAAGACCTGGCTCCTTTGGCTCGCCTCGCTGATCAAACCGCTCGTGCCCGACTGCGATTCTTGCACCAACTAGACATCCCCGAACTAGACCGGCGTTTGCAGCGGTTTTTCCGCTCACCGGGCAAGGAATCGCCAGAGCAAATCCGGGCAGGACGGCTTTCTTTGGCGCGGACGGTGCGCAACTATGTGCAGGTGTTTTGCGAAAATCTGAGCTTTCACGGCGTTCCGGCAGCCGTGAAGCTGCTGGAGCAGGAGTCTTCGGAGCGGATGCGTCGGGGGCTGGCTTGGGCCTTGCGCTACATGGTGGTGGAGCCGTTCCGGTATGAGTTTTCCGACAACCCCCAACCGGAAGAAGTCCAAGAAGTAGAAGCCACCTGGCGGCGTTGGGCTCAACTGAATCCCCAGTTCCTCCAACCCTTGCTCCAGGAGCAACAAAAAGCTTTTCATGCCCTGCTCGAAAAACTCCTGCAAACTTCCCAGGAACAGTGGAGCCTTCTGCTGGAGCAAGTGCCTCAGATGGATCGGTTTCTGCACTTTCTGCTTCAACACCTGCTTGATCCTCAAAGCCCTTTGGAAGAAAAAGCCGCTTGTGCCCGAATCCTCGCCTCGGAGCTGGACCCTTTGCCCCTGGTGCCCAGGGAAGACGCTTCTGCCGAAACTCTGGAACAAATAGCGCAAAACTGGCAATTGCACTACCGGTTGCACCGCCAAGAGTACCATCCTTCCTGGGGGCGAAGGTTGTGGTTGCTGGTGGCTGATACTCAATACGCCTACATGCTGGTTCGCCTGGCCACATTCAATTTCGGCCGCTCCACCCTCCGCACCCAAGAGCCAGTGAGCCAGAAGATCTGGGAAGCCTTCAAAGTCTCCGCCCCTCTGATGGCTCTCAGCCAGGTGTTGATCTACCTGATTGCGGTTCCCTTGGGCGTGATCTGTGCGGTGAAGCACAACAGTTGGGTGGATCGGGCTATTTCGTTGGGTCTTTTCATCCTTTACAGCATCCCGGCTTATGTGGCCGGAATGTTGCTGTTGTTGTTTTTCTGCTATGGGGACTATTTGAAGTGGTTTCCCTCTGGCGGGTTGCACTCCGAAGGGGCGCAACAGATGAGCCCTTGGGCCTATTGGCTGGACTACCTGCATCACATCGTCTTGCCCACGCTTTGCCTGACTTTGTTCTCCTTGGCTGCGCTGGCCATGTACAGCCGCACGAGCATGCTGGAAGTGTTGGGCCAGGACTACATCCGCACGGCTCGGGCCAAAGGGCTCTCCGAGGCCAAAGTCATTCTCAAGCACGCCTTGCGCAACGCCTTGATCCCAATCATCACTTTGTTCTCCAACACCATTCCGGCGGTGTTGGGAGGATCGGTGTTGATTGAGTATTTGTTCAACATTCCGGGGATGGGCCGTTTGACCTTTGAATCCATCGAGAACAAAGACTATCCGACCTTGATGGCTTTGGTCTATATCAACGCCATCGTGGTGATGATCAGTATTTTGGCCAGCGACATTTTGTATGTGCTGGTGGATCCTCGCATCAGCTTCCAGAAGCGTTCGCAAGCCGGATGAGTGACACTCAGGACAGTTATTGGTCCATAGTTTGGCAGCAGTTTCGGAAGAACCGGCCGGCCTATTGGGCGGCTTGGGCACTGGTGCCGCTTTTTCTGCTGAGCATTTTTGCCCCGGTGCTGGCTTCGGATCGCCCCTTTGCCTACTACGACCGCGGACGGTGGCTTTTCCCGTGGTTTCGGGAGCTGTTCCATGTGGAAGAGCCTTCGGACTACTTCTACAACATGGCCCTGGTGGTGTTTTTCCCTTGGCTTGTGTTGGGAGGGTGGTTGAATCGGCGCTGGCGCCGGGGAGGGATGGCTCGCAGCAGGCGTTGGGGACGGTTGTTGGGGCTTTATGCACTTTTGACCCTCGCAGCCATGGTGGTGTTCTCGCTAGATGTGGTTCGCCCAGCCCATTTGTACTTTGAGCGACGCTTCGTGCGTGAGGAGTTCGGTGACCCTCAACGCTGGGGCATCTATCCTCCTTTGCCCTTTGGGCCAACCACCGTGGACGAAGATGCCTTCTTCAAACCCCCTCTGTTCGTTAAGCCTTCCCAGCAGTGGAAGGCCGCCAATGACTACTTTCCCCACCTGTTGGGCACCGACGGAGGAGGTCGGGATGTGTTGGTGCGGTTGATCTACGGCACCCGATTGGCCACCACCGTGGGCTTTGTGGCCGTGGGACTTTATATCACCATCGGGGTGGTCCTCGGGGCTTTGGCCGGATATTTCGGCGGTTGGGTGGACATGCTCATCTCGCGCATCATTGAAGTCATGCTCGTCTTTCCGGCGTTTTTCTTGATTCTCACGCTGGTAGGATTTTTGGGACAAAGCATCTACATCATCATGGTGGTCATCGGGATCACCGGCTGGCCCACTATTGCCCGATTGATCCGCGGAGAGGTGCTTAAGCAACGCAACATGGAGTATGTGCTGGCGGCGTTGGCTCAAGGGGCCAGTCACACTCGGGTGCTGTTTCGCCATGTGTTGCCCAACTCGCTTTCTCCGGCTTTGGTGGCGGCCCCGTTTGGGATCGCCAGTGCGATCATCGTGGAAGCGGGCCTGAGCTTGCTGGGCTTTGGGGTGCGTCCGCCTGCTCCCAGTTGGGGAGCTCTGCTCCGCGAAGCCCACGGAAACTACGCCTATTGGTGGTTGATCGTCTTTCCCTCACTGGCGGTGTTTTTGACGGTGACTTTGTTCAACCTGGTGGGGAACGGGCTTCGGGACGCCATGGACCCACGCCTCAGGCGCTAAGCTGCTCTCCGCCAAACCCAAAGGAACCACACAAGCCATGACCCAACCGGTGTTGGAAGTGCAAGGGCTCAAAACCCAGTTTTTCACCGACCAGGGGGTGGTTCGGGCGGTGGACGATGTGTCGTTTTCCATTCCACGGGGCAAAACGCTCGGGCTGGTGGGCGAAAGCGGTTGTGGCAAGTCGGTCACGGCCTTGTCAATTATGCGACTGATCGCTCCTCCAGGTCGAATCGTGCAAGGTCGGGTGCTGCTGCACGCCCAAGAAGACCAGCCTCCTGTGGACTTGTTGCAACTGAGCCCTCGGGCCATGCGCCGCGTGCGAGGCCACCAGATCGCCATGATCTTCCAGGAACCGATGACCTCGCTCAATCCAGTCTTCACTATCGGCTCCCAAATCGTGGAGGCCATCCTGGAGCACTGGGAAGCCCACCAACAAGACGGCCGGCGCCCTTCACGCCGTCAAGCTCGGCAGATCGCTATCCGGCTGCTGGAAGATGTGAAAATCCCCGAACCACAGCGCAGGTTTTACGAATACCCTCATCAATTCTCCGGCGGGATGCGCCAAAGGGCCATGATCGCTATGGCTTTGTCCTGCCGGCCCAAGTTGCTCATCGCCGACGAGCCAACGACGGCTTTAGATGTTACGATTCAGGCGCAGATTTTGGACTTGCTGCGTCAGTTGCAGCAAGCCTATGGCATGTCCATTCTGATGATCACGCACGATTTGGGGATCATTGCCGAACTGGCCCATGAGGTAGCTGTGATGTACGCCGGTCGGATTGTGGAGCGTGCCAGCGTGGAAGAGCTTTTTTCCCGACCTTTGCACCCTTACACCCAAGGGCTTTTGCGGAGCCGTCCTCGTCCGGGTGCTCGGCGTGATCAACCCCTGGCCACCATTGCGGGCGAAGTGCCCAGCCCGCGCCAGCTCCCCCCCGGGTGCCGCTTTCATCCCCGATGCCCCTTTGTCCAACAGCGCTGCCGGGAGGAGGAGCCTGAGCTGAGACAGTTGACTCCCGGCCACTGGGCAAGCTGCCACTTTGCCGAGCAGATTCAGGAGCAAGGTGCCCCGGAAGCCTCCACCTCGCAGTAGCCACCCTGCCAAGGAAAACCCGACATGGTTGAGCCGCTTGTGGAAGTTCGGGACTTGAAGAAATACTTTCCGGTTCGTGGAGGGCTTTTTGCCCGAGCCAAGCAGTTTGTCCATGCCGTGGACGGGGTGTCGTTTCACATCAATCCCGGAGAGACTCTGGGGCTGGTGGGCGAGAGTGGGTGCGGAAAAACCACCGTAGGCCGGACCTTGTTGCGCCTGCTGGAACCCACCTCTGGCCAGATTCGCTATCGGGGCACGGATCTGCTGAGTCTCTCGGGCCCTGAGTTGCGAAAAATGCGCCAAAAAATGCAGATCGTCTTCCAAGATCCCTTTAGTTCGCTCAATCCGCGGATGACGGTTCGGGCCATTTTGGAAGAGGGGTTGTTGATACACGGCGTGGGCTCGGCTTCGGAGCGTCAGCGGCGCGTGGCTGCCGCCTTGGAAGCCGTCCGACTGGAACCCAACGCCATGAACCGCTACCCGCACGAGTTCTCCGGCGGACAACGCCAGCGGATTTGTATCGCCAGGGCGTTGATCCTTCAGCCGGAGTTTATCGTTCTGGACGAGCCGATCGCTGCCCTGGATGTTTCTATCCAGTCTCAGATCATCAACTTGCTCAACCAGCTCAAGCGGGAAAGGGGACTAACCTACTTGTTTATTTCCCACGACCTGGCGGTGGTGGAATATCTTTCGGACCGCGTGGCGGTGATGTACTTGGGCGAAGTGGTGGAGATGGCTCCCAGTGGTGAGCTTTATCGCAACCCATTGCATCCTTACACGCAGGCGTTGCTTTCGGCCGTGCCGCAGATGACCCCGGGCGTGCCTTCCCAGCGGATTTTACTTCCCGGAGATGTGCCCAGTCCGATCAATCCACCTTCGGGCTGTCGATTTCATCCACGATGCCCGCTGGCTCAGGATGTGTGTCGCCTCAAGCCTCCTCGCACCTTGCATCTGGAAAACAACCACATGGTCCGCTGCCATGTAGTGGAGCAGCAATTGGGACTGGGAGAACAAAACTCCCAAGAGGTGGGTTCTCAGGGGAGTTAGAAAAAGGGCCCGGTGGTCCTAGGTCCGCGCCAGAACTCCAGGGCGTGGCTCAAGGCTGGGGTTCAGGATAGGGCTTTTCCAAGCGGTACTGAGGGTACTCTTGCAGGAACTTCTGCACCCGATCGGTGCGGTTCCAAGCCACGGGAAGAAACTCCAGGGCTTGTTTTAAGCGGTCATCAGGTTCGGCACAACTGAACCGCAAAAACCCGGCTCCTGCCCCACCAAACGATTCGCCGCCCAGGCAAGCCACTCCCAGGTGATCATCAGCTCCTTGGAGCAGATACATGGCCAGCCCATGCGAAGTAATCCCCAATCGGTTGCACACCTCGGCCACATTGGGAAACACATAAAACGCCCCCGGCGGTTCCAGACAGTGGACGCCTTCTAATTGCTGAAGCCCTCGAGCCAGGAGTTTGACTTTTTGGGCAAATCGGGCCATCATTCGCTCGCGCTCTTGGTGGCCGTGTTCCAGGGCAGCCTTTCCGGCCAGTTGTACCAAAGGAGGCACGCACGAGAGAGTCACATTGACCATGTCGGCCAGCGTTGCAGCCACCGGGCGTGGGGCCACGGCAAAACCCAGTCGCCAACCGCTCATGCTGTAGGATTTGCTGAAGGTGTAAACCGCCACCGTGCGCCAGCGCAGTTGGGGATGCTGAAGTGGCGTGTGGTGCCGGTCTTGCCAAACCATGTGGCAATAGGGTTCGTCGCTAAAGAGCATCACGGGGCGATCCCCTAGCACCTCCCCCAGCATGTCCAGGTCTTCTCGGGTGAGCACTCCTCCGGTGGGATTGTGAGGGCTGTTGAGAAAGATGGCCTTGGGTCGGGACGCTTGATGCAAAAACCGTTCCACATCTTCTGCTTGGGGACGGAACAGATACTTTTGGCGAAGCGGAGCCAAATGGACCCGAGCCCCGCGAGCTGCGATGTTGGGCAAATAGGTCGGAAAATACGGCTCGAACACCAGCACATCATCCCCTGGGTCCAAAAACGCCAAGGCAAAAAGCACCTGAAACACTTTGGCCCCTGGCC
>JAJRRR010000165.1 GCA_024279285.1 Planctomycetota bacterium | reverse complement strand
GGATTGGGCCCGACCTGTGGCAACATGCCCAAAGGCGCTTTCGGGTCCGCGTTCCTTCAGGCTGGAAAGTCATTACTCCCATCGAACAAGGGCAGTTGTTTCTGGCCGTCGGGAAGCCGTTGGGACCGGTGCGCGAACGACTTACCGTGGCCTCGTTCTTGACCCGTTCGCCCCAACAGCTCCAACACCGCCTGAAAGCCCACTGGAACCAAGTACCCGATGCCAAACTGGAAAGAATCACACTGAGAAAACAAGGCCACCGACAAGTGCTCACCGCCCAAGTGCGTTTGCAAGTCCAGTCGGTTCCCCTGATGGTGGTACAACAGATGGTCATCGACAAACCCGAAGGCTTGGCCTTGACCTTGGTGTGTGCCAGAGAAACTTACCGCCAGCGGTGGCAGGAGCTGGAACAAACGCTGCAAGAGTTGTTGCACAGCTTGTCCGAAGCCTCCTCGAATCGGCCATCTAGCGATCAATCTCGCCCATAACGATGTCCAGTGAGCCGATGATGGCCGGCACATCGGCAATTAGCACTCCCTGGCACAGTTCTTCCACCACGGAGAGGTTGCAGAAGGAGCTGCTTCGGGCCCGAACCCGACGCGGAATGGCCGAATTGCCATCGCTGACGATCATGAAGCCCATCTGCCCTCGGGGACATTCGGTCTCCAGATAGGCTTCCCCCTTGGGCAGTTTCTGATTGAGTTTGATCGGGGAGCCGACATCGCCTTTGGTCGTGCTGTATTTGTCCAGGGCTTGCCACACCAAGTCGATGGACTGCTGGATTTCAATCATTCGGACAAAGAACCGGTGCCAGCAATCGCCAAGCACCGCTTGGGAAGGCACGGGGGGGTATTTGTGATCACGAGGGTAATGGCCGTCTTTCATCACGGCCACTTCAAAGGCGTAGCCGTCGTACATTTGGGTGTAGAACTCCTCACCGTCACGGCGCAGGTCGTGATCCACGCCTGAGCCGCGAAGCACCGGCCCGGTGCATCCGTAGTCAATGGCCATTTCGGCCGGAAGCACCCCAATGCCGGCCGTGCGGCGGATGAAGATGGAGTTGGTCGTAAGCAGCGTGTGCAACTCGTCCACCACCGGCTGGAACTCCCGGAGGAACTGCTCGCATTTTTTCAACCAACCGGGAGGCAAGTCGTGCGTCACACCCCCGACGGTGATGTAGCTGTAAGTGAGTCGGGCCCCACAAGCTGCCTCAAACAAGTCCAGGATTTTTTCTCGCTCCCGAAAGCAATAGAAAAACGGCGTGAAAGTGCCCAAATCCAGCCCGTAAGCCCCCAAACCCAACAAGTGGCTGGCAATCCGGTTCAGCTCCGCGATCATCACGCGCAAGTGCCGGCATTTTTCCGTCACCTGGAGCTGCAAGAGCTTTTCCACCGTCAGCGACCAGCCTAGGTTCATGTTCATCCCGGCCAGATAGTCCATGCGATCCGTATAAGGGACCCATTGCCGGGGAGTGAGATTCTCGCCGATCTTTTCGGCGCAGCGGTGCAGATAGCCGATGTGAGGAGTGACTTCCGAAACCACCTCGCCGTCGGTCCGCAACACCAGGCGCAACACCCCATGCGTGCTGGGATGCTGAGGGCCCATGTTCACCAGCATCTCATCCGTGCGGACATCCAGCTCAATGATCTGAGAGGACTGAAGTTGGGACATGGCTGCTGGCCCTGTAGTTGGCAAGGGGCAGGCAATCCGCGGGAATCGCAACAGGTTATTGACAACGAATACCGTGGTACTCCACCGGGAACTGGTAGTCTTTGCGCAACGGGTGCCCTTCCCAGTCTTCAGGCAGCAGGATGCGTCTTAGGTCGGGATGGCCGACGAATCGCACACCCGAGAGGTCGTACACCTCACGCTCGTGCCATAGCGCGGTGCGCCACACTCCCGAGACACTGGGCACCTCGGGCAACTGACCCACCTGGTCCTCCTTCCACCGGGGAAGCTTGACTTTCAACACCAAGGAACGCTTGTTGGGAATGCTCCACAGGTGGTAGATCAGTTCCAGATGGGGTTCAAAGGAGGCTTTGGCCGCCTTTTTGGGATCCGGCTCGTAGTAGTCCACAGCCGTGATGCAATTAAGCATGTTGAACTGAAGCGAAGGCTCCTCTTTCAAGTAGCGGCACACATCCACCAGGGCCTCAGGTGCCACTTCAATCCAAGGATCTATCGCCTCCAGGCAATAGCCAGTGATGCCATCTCCAAACTTCTCTTGGAGCTTTTTAATCAGCGGATGTTCAGCCATGGACGCATTCAAGTCAGCGAGGAGGAATCCCAACTACACCACAGGGCCAAGCACTGGGGGAGCAGCTCATCGGGCCAAGGCCGAAGTTGCCGGCACCTGTTCCCGAGGCACCCGCGGCGGGACCACCACCGAAGGCTGCGGCCGCCGATAAGCCCGAACCCAGTCCAAATCGCCCCGATACCACACATAGGCAAATCCCACCATCAGCACCGCAAAAAACACCAGAATGTCAAACAAGGAGAAAAGAGCCAACTGTTGGGCTTGCTGCTGCACTTGAGCCGGAGATTGCTGACCCAACCGTGGCAATAGCTCCTGGCCCACGCCCAGCTCCCGATACACCCCCAACACTGGTGCTGGAAGCTGAGAGCCGGGAGCAGCCGCTTGTGCCCACATCCGTCCATCGCTCAAGTGCACGGCTTTGCCAAACACCGTGGCCCAAGGGAAAAACAGCGCCACTTCCACATCAAAGATCAAAAACAGCAGCGCCACCACATAGAATCGCAGATCAAACTGCACGAAACTGGACCCGATGGTCGGCTCGCCGCACTCGTAGATTTCACACTTCTCCTCATGAGGATCGTGTGGCCGCAACAGCCGCCCGATGCACAAGTTGACAAAGATGAACAGGAACCCAAAGATCACAAACAGCACCACGGTGGCGGCAATCGTGAGGGTGCTCATGCCGGTTCTCCAAAAGCATCGGAGCCAAAAGGGCTTAGTGCGTGCCTGTTGGGGCCAATTGTATGCATCCGGCCTAAGTTTGCAACCGCCCTTGCAAGCGGTCCCTAGGACCCGTCTTGGCAAACCTCGCCCGGGGATGAATAATTATGTGTGCTCAAGGAGCCGCGGAGGCTCTGTCGTGCCAGCGTAGCTTCAATTGGTAGAGCGCCGCACTCGTAATGCGGTGGTTGTGGGTTCGAGTCCCACCGCTGGCTTTTTTTGAAGCTGGGAGAAGGTCGGGCCGGCCGGGAGGATGAACTTCCCCCCGGGTGTTGGCATGTGTCCTAGGGTTGCCCTTGTTTGATCCTCGTTGGTGCGGAGGGCCCTATGTCTCAAGCTCTGAGTGTGGATTTGCGCGAGTTGGTGTTATCCAACACGACTTTCGGTCCCCAGGAAATCGAGCAAATCCAACAAACGGTGGCGGAAGATTTTTCGGCCTTCCGCGTGTTTCGCGATGCCGTGCAGCAGCTAGAAACCAAAGGAGAACTCACTCCGGCCGAAAAAACCCGCTTGGGCGTGTGCCAGTACCTGTTGGGCCGATTTCCCGATGCTTTGGAAACCCTGTCGCATGCCGATGGCGGAGCTTTGGCCCAATTTTACAAAGGACGCACCCTGTTTGCTCTGGGCCGATATGACGAAGCCCTGGAAGCCTATCAAGCCGCGGCCAAAGCCGGATACGACGCCGATCAGTGTGCTTTGGCCCGAGCCGAAGCCCTCCGCTACCAGGGCCGGGCTGAAGAAGCTCTGAAAGTCCTGGACCGGCTCTCGGGTGCTGTGGAACAAACCGCTGAATATCTCTACCAGCGGGGAGCCACCGTGGCCGTGCTGGGCGGAAGCCGTCAAGAGGTGATTGCCCTTTACCAGCGGGCGGTGGAAGCCGATCCCAATCACCCAGGGGCCTTGTTCGGACTGGCCCTGGAGTGCGATCGCTACGGAGACGATGAAGAAGCGATGCGGTTGCTGGAGCGGGCCGTGCAACGCATCCCTGCTCATGTCGGTGCCCTGCTCAACCTGGGCATCCTTTACGAAGACCACGAACAGTACGAAAGGGCTCAACGATGCTATGAGCGCATCCTGGAAGTTTATCCCAACCATCCCAAGGCACGGCTCTATTACAAAGATGCCGTGGCTTCCCAGTCCCAGCTTTATGACGAAGAAGCCCAACGGCGCCAGGATCGCCTGGCTCAAGTGCTCAGCATTCCCATCAGCGACTTTGAGCTTTCGGTGCGCAGCCGCAACTGCTTGCAACGGCTGGGAATCCACACTCTGGGCGATCTGACCCGAATCACCGAACAACAGCTCCTGGCCAGCAAGAACTTCGGCGAAACTTCGTTGGTGGAGATTCGGGAAATCATGCGGAGCAAGGGTCTGCAAATCGGCCAGTTTGCCCACCAGGCCCAAGCCACCGCTCCCGGGATGGACACCAGCGCTTTGAGCCCTGAAAAACAATCCCTCCTGGCCCGTCCCGTCACCGAGCTGAATCTCTCCGTTCGGGCCAAACGCTGCATGAACCGGTTGGGCATCACCACCATCGGCGAGTTGATCCAGCACACCGGAGACCAACTCCTGGAGTGCAAAAACTTCGGGATTACCAGCTTGAACGAAGTGCGAGAGAAGCTGGCTGCCTTGGGCCTGAAGCTCCGCGGCGACTAGCCATCGGGGTAGAGTAGCATCCTTCGACTTGCGGCTCCCGACGCGCGGTTTGCAGCGCGTGAAAGGAAACGCAGCCCCTTGCTTCCGAGCTGGAGTGCAAGCGGAGGCGCGTTTTTAAGTCCTCCCTACTGTGCTCTCACTCCCGCGGCTGAAGCCAAAGACTCGCCCAGGCCCCTTCGCACTGCTCCCGAGCTGAAGCCCGGGGCTCGCCATTCACCATCCGCTAACCTGTATTCGCCGTTCGCTACCGGCCATTGACCAATCTCTGCTTGTCGCTCTCTGCTGGCAGCTCGCCAGTTTTTGGCGCGCTGCTCGTCACTTGGTGGGAACTGGGGACTCGTCGCTTGGTCAGACGCATGGTAGTTCTATAAATACGGAAGCTTCCAACAGTGCACGACCATTTTTCGTGGTCGGACAACCCTTGCGGATACCCCCCCCTTCGGATACCCAACACCCTCTGCAATCGGAGGACAGCACATTGAGCGGATCGGGCCAGAGGGCACAGGATGTTTGGACGATGATCCCGTGTGGGCCGATACGGGGTCGGGTGCGCCCGCCGGGTTCCAAAAGTATCACGAACCGAGCTTTGGTCTGTGCGGCTTTGGCCTCGGGACGCTCTCTCTTGCAAGGAGCTTTGCAAAGTGAAGACACGGAGGTGATGATCAGGGCCTTGAACCAGTTGGGGGCGAAAGTCCACTGGCGGGAGCCTGCGGAGTTGGAAGTGGTCAGCCCTGGCCCAAAAGGACTTTCCAGTCCCCAAGAGTCTCCGCTGGAAATTTTTGTTGGCAACAGCGGCACGACGATCCGGTTTTTAACAGCGATGCTGAGCACCCTTTGGGGCTGCTTTCGTTTGGACGGGGTGCCGCGGATGCGCCAGCGTCCCATCGGGCCATTGGCCCTGGCCCTGCGCCAATTGGGAACCGATGTGCGCACCCAGGATGGTTTCCCACCGGTGGAAATCCGCGCCTCAGGACTGCCCGGGGGCCAAGCCAGCTTGAGTGGGGAAGTATCCAGCCAGTTCCTCAGCGGTCTGTTAATGGCTGCTCCGGTGGCTCAAGGTTCGGTGCGTCTGAAAGTCCACGGCCCCCTGGTTTCCCAGCCTTATGTGAAGATGACCTGGGAGGTGATGAGGGCTTTCGGAGTGGAAGTGGAGCATCGGGATTGGGAGCACTTTTGGGTTCGTCCTCAAACCTATCGGCCACAAGTGTATGAAGTGGAGCCGGACGCATCGGCGGCCAGCTACTTTTTTGCCGCAGCCGCCATCAGTCAAGGCCACATTATGATAGAAGGACTGCATCGGGGAAGCCTGCAAGGGGATGTGCGGTTTGTGGATTTGCTTGCTCGGATGGGTTGCCTGGTGCAATGGCATCCGGATCGGATAGAAGTGCAAGGCGGCCCTTTGCACGGCATAGAAGCAGACATGAACGCCATCAGCGACACCGTGCCGACGCTGGCCGTCGTGGCTCTGTTTGCCCAAGGACCCACGACCATCACCGGCATTGGCCACATCCGGCACAAAGAGACGGACCGGATTCGTGCCGTGGCCCAAGAGCTGCGTAAACTCGGAGCCCAGGTGGAAGAAGGCCCCGACTGGCTTCGCATCCACCCCCCCCAACAAGTTCGCGGCGCACGCATCGCCACCTACCAGGACCACCGCATGGCCATGAGCTTTGCCTTGGTGGGGCTTCGGGTCGCCGGGCTGGAGGTGGAAGACCCTGAGTGCGTGAACAAAACCTACCCGGAGTTTTTCCAACACCTGGAGTCGCTCTGCTCCAGCCAGGGCTGAGCAAGAAGTTATTTAAAAAAGTTAAAAAAATTGTTTGACAATTCTTAGCCGCGGTGGCATAATAGTGGCACCCTGTAGAGGGATGTGTTAGGTCTTGTCGTTGTCAGTGGCAGAGGAGTTATACCTGTCGTACGCAGGGGCCGTTTCTAGAAAGGAGGGTTTTGATCATGTCCAAGCGTAGGCGTCGTGGTTTTACCTTGGTGGAATTGTTGGTCGTTATTGCCATTATTGGTATCCTGATTGGCCTCTTGCTCTCTGCGGTTCAAGCTGCTCGTGAAGCAGGCCGTCGCGCTCAGTGTCAAAACAACTTGCGTCAGTTGGGCATTGCTGCTCACAACTTCCACGATCAGAACAAGCACATGCCCACCTTCGGTTGGTCAGCAGATCACATTGTCAATTATACCCGAACTGGTTCACCCACTGACATAACTCCCTGGGGCGATCCCATCCAAGGAACCCCCGAAAAAGCACCGCGTCAGCAGCTAGGTTGGGGCTATCAGTTGCTCCCCTACCTGGAACAGCAGAATGTCTATGATCCCAAGGTTCCAGCCACTAACCCCATGGATGCTCTGTTGCAGAAGATGCACATCATCCTGGGGGCTGAAATTCCGGTGTTTGCTTGTCCGACTCGTCGCGGCGGTTCCTACAAGATCCCCACTCCGGCTGCTGGTGCTTTCCCGCAAATCCCGCCCGATGGAATGATCATGCCCACCGACTACGCCTGCGAAGCTTCCTGCTTGCACAGTGCTTTGACTCGCTCCCAAGAGCTTCACGACGACGGCACATATGATCCCAACCCAGGAAGCGCTTTCCGTGCCATCAGCCCCAACACGCTGGGTCGTATCCAGGCTCAGGATGGAACATCGAACACTTGTCTGTTCTTGGAAAAGCGCGAGCCAGCTTCACAAGTCGGTAGTGGTGGTTCCAACATCTACTCGGGCAATGTGGTAGGTTATGCCTCGGGGTACTGGTTTGACATCGCCCGGGTGGGTTACTTTGGCCAAGAGTTTATTGACGAATTTCCGACGCTGGCGGCTGCCCTTGGCATCTCCAGCCCTGTGCCTTGGCCGCCTAAACCCGACTCCTGGTTGGAAATCCCCGGCCAGAGCTTGGCTCCGGTGGCTGGCAAGTTTGGTGCAGCTCACCCCAACGGGTTGAATGTGGTCATGTGCGATGGTTCGGTGCACATGCTCTCCTTCGGGATTGATCCGGTAACCTTCTGGTATCTGTGCTGGCGAAACGACGGCCAGGCCGTGAGCATCCCGTAGGAAAGATACCTTGTGCGCTGTTGACAGATGGCCGGGGAAGGGTGGATCTGCTGCCCTTCCCCGGATTTTCCATCCCAGCCGGAAAGCCATGGGTATTCGGAACCTTGGGTCTCGCACTGGGGAGGGTTCAGCCTTGCGTACTTTAAGTATGTTGGTGGTTGCAGGATTGTTGGTTGCCGTTGTGGGTTGCACGGGAGGATATGACGAAGGG
The DNA here is from genome assembly GCA_024279285.1 of Planctomycetota bacterium. Taxonomy (GTDB): domain Bacteria; phylum Planctomycetota; class Planctomycetia; order Pirellulales; family S012-138; genus S012-138. The sequence continues at coordinate 1,179 of JAJRRR010000165.1, read as the reverse complement.
GCAGTAGAAGTCACCGGAAAGTTGCTCAAAGGAGGGCAACCGCTGGGAGCCAGTGGGGAAGGAAAAGATCGCATCACCTACCGAGTTACCTTCACTAAAGAGGGAGCTACCGGCGCTGAAGCTTACAACGCCATGATTGATGTCAATGAAAGTGGTGAGTTTGCTTTGGCTATCCCGCCCGGAAAGTACAAAGTGGCTATTATGAAAATCAAAATCAATCCTCTGGCTTTTGGGGGATTTGAAAAGGTTGAAGACAAAGACCTGGAAAAATTCACGCCCGCTAAGTCTCCCATTGTGGTCACCGTTCCGGACGATGTTCCATTGGAAATTGACATTTCCAAATACTAATTGCTAAGCCCTCACTGCTGATTCTTCACGCCTCCCTGAAAACCAGGGAGGCGTTTTTTTCCCGTTGGCCTCAAAAACCAAGGGGTTTTCCGCCACTGTGGCTTGGGCGATACAATGCAAGAAAGCGTTCTTCTGTCTTCCCTCGGCAAAACCACACCACGATGAGTACCGATGATCTGAGCCAGCTTGTAGATAAAGAACTGGAGTGTGTGTTTGAGCAAATGGTTGCCCTGCGGCGTCAATTGCATCAGAATCCTGAGCCCAGCGGTCAGGAATGGGAAACCACCCGGCTGGTGGCCCAAGTGCTTCAACAAGCCGGACTGGAAGTGACCCTGGGACCTCAACAACGAGGACTTTGGGCCCAACCGCCTCAGGCTCCGCAACAGGGGTTGGTTGTGTTTCGGGCGGACTTGGACGCTCTTTACATTCACGATGCCAAAACGGTCCCCTATGCGAGTCGTCGTCCAGGGGTGATGCACGCCTGTGGACACGATGCTCACACAGCCACCGTGGTAGGGCTAGGGTTAGCCTTGGCCCGACTGCATCGCCAAGGCGTGCCGGTGCCTCGCCATTGGCGTTTGCTCTTCCAGCCGGAGGAAGAAACTTCCCAAGGAGCTCGACGGATGATAAAAGCCGGGGCATTGCAGGGCGCGGTGGCGGTGTTTGCCGCCCACATGGACCCTAGTCGGCTTTGCGGCACAGTGGGTTTGCGTCCGGGAGCCATCACGGCCAATTGCGATACTTTGCATTTTACGATTCGGGGCCGAGGGGGCCACGCCGCCCGACCCCATGAAGCCGCAGATCCAATCGCTGCGGCCGCCCAGTTGATCT
>JAJRRR010000164.1 GCA_024279285.1 Planctomycetota bacterium | reverse complement strand
CGAAACCGACGGTCTGTCGATGACTGAGCCGCAGAGGCCGCAATTGCAGAATGACGCCACACCATGAGATACGACGATCTGATCATTCTGATACCGAGCCACAGCTTGGAAGATTTCCCACTGTTTCACACCGGCCAGGAAGCCCACGAACTGCTCGTGGCCTGGACGGCCCTGTGGCATCCGGGACTGATCGTGCACACCGGGCAAATGCCCCATTGGGCCCGAGCCGACGAACCCCCCGAGGAACTGGAAGGCCGCCTGGTGCTGGTGCCCCAGGTTAGTCAAGAGTTGCTTCTGGTCGGCTGGGTGGCCAAAGCTCGCCAGCAAGGGGCTTGTGTGGTGGAGGAGCTCCAAGACCGCCAACGGGTTTGGGCCCAAGCTCAGGAGTTCTTCGGCCTGGAACCTTGGCATGCCCAAGACTGGGTGGAGGAGTTTTACGCCCTGGGCTACGCCTTTTTGCAAGAGGAACTCCTGACCCGACAAATGCGCTACATGAGCAACCTGGACGAAGAATACTTCCAATCTCTGGTGGTGGAAGCTGCCCAAAAAGCTGCCCAAGGCCAAACCGAATCCGCCCAAGCTGTGCTTGGCCAATGCTACGAGCTGCTCATGGAGTCCCGACAACGCTACTATCCCGTGGACGCCTACCTAGTGGACCTGCTGGTGGTGGCTTCGAGCACCTTGGGCCCGGAGCTGCGTCGGGAGCTGAGTCGCAGTGGAGTCAATGTCCTTTGCCCGGCTTCGGTGCTGGAACAGATGGCCCAGCACGATCCTGACTCTCTGGCCTTGTTGCGCAAGGGGGTGGAGTCGGGTCAGGTAAGTGTGGTGGGGGGGAGCTACGCCGAAGAGCCTTGGCCCTTGCTGCCCTTGGACCAGACGCTGGCTTGGCTGCGCCTGGCTCAAGCCGTGTATCGGCGTCACTTGGGCCAAGAGGTGAGGGTGTTCGGGCAGCGGCGGTTTGGACTGTGTGCGTGGCTCCCTCAGGTGCTGGCCCGACTGGGCTATCAGGCTGCGCTGCATTTTCCCTTGGACGAAGGAGCGTTTCCGCAGGCCACGCAGGCCAAGATCCACTGGCAATCGCCCGGCTCCTGCGCCGTGGACGCCTTGGCCCGAGTGCCGGTGGACGCAGGCCAATCCGAATCTCTGCTGAACTTTTGCGAGCGACTGGGCAACACGATGGACATGGACCATGTGGCCACGGTTAGCTTTGCCCGATGGCCGGGCAAGGCTTGCCCGTTCTTTGAGGACCTGCGGCGCATTGAACGACACTCAGCGGTGCTTGGCCGATTCGTGACCTTGCAGGAGTATTTTCAGGACACTGAGTTGCCTGGGGAACCCAGTCGCTTTGCTGCCGACAGCTACCGCACGCCCTACTTGCGTCAGGAGGTGGCTTCCGGGAGCCAGGACCCGGCAACGCGATTCGTGCCGGTTTATCGTCGTTGGGCATGGGAGCAACATCGGCGGTTTTTGAGCTTGGTTCAAGCGGCGTTGGGCGGCCCGGTGATCCTACTTCCCGAAGACGAAGATCCCCGATCTGCTTCCCCACCGGGCAAGATGACCGAACCGCTTCGGCAGCATCTTCAAGCCCTGGCCCGACAAATCCTCAACCCCGACACACCAGCTCAAGGCTACCTGCTGCTGAACCCTTGGCCGTGGTCGTGCAAGGTGGAGGTGCCTTTGAAGTCCGAGGAATATGTGCCCTGGGGAGCCGAAGGGCTGGTGGCGCAACAGCTCAGCGGGACGCGGCAGGTGTTGGTGGAAGTGCCGGGGGGAGGGTATCGTTGGGTGCCGTGCCATGTGGGCCAACCTCCTTCCCCTCCTGCCCGAGGACGCGAGCCCCCCATGGTCGAACCAGAAAACTTCCTGATGCGCAACGAATACTTTCAACTGCACCTGGACCCCAACACCGGAGCGATTGCCGCTTTGCACGACTATCGCCATCGGGGCAATCGGCTCTCTCAACAACTGGCCCTGCGCAGTGCCAGGTTGGCCGCAGGTTCCAACGCTTCCCCCTATTCGGTCATGAAAGCCCAAAGCGTGGAATTTCTTCACACCGGTCCGGCTCTGGCCTGTGCCCAGGCCCAAGGCCATCTGTTGGACCGCCAAGGGCGTCCTGTGGCTCGTTTTGTGCAAAAAGTCCAAATCTGGCGTCGGCTTCGCGTGCTGAAGCTGGAGGTGGAGCTAGAGCCGGAGGAGCTTCCCTCGGGCGATCCTTGGGAAAACTACTATGCGTGCCGCTGGGCATGGCCGGACGAGACAGCTTTGATGTTCCGAGGGGTGGCCGGTATGGTCTTCCCCTGCGAAGCTACCCGAGTCGAAGCCCCCTTGTTCGTCCGCTGGGAAACCGATACTTGGAGCACCACAGTGTTGTGTGGGGGAATGGCCTATCACCGTCGGGTGGGTCTGCGCATGCTGGACACACTGCTCATTCCGCCTGGGGAAACCCAGCGCCGGTTCACGCTGGGCTTGGGGATTGATGTGAAAAACCCTTTGGAGCAAGCGGTGGCTTGGCTGGCTCCGCCGCAGGCAGTAGCGTGCACAGGTTCTCCGGAGCCGCGACCCTCTGGGGCTTGGTTTTTCACGGCCCAAGGGGGAAGTGTGCTTCCCACGGCTTGGTCCCCCCTGGTGGAAGGAGACCGTCTAGTGGGCTATCGGGTGCGGCTACTTGAGCCCCGAGGGCAGACCCAACAACTCCGCCTGCGTTCGCTGCGGGAGGTGACCCAAGCCCAACTCCTGGACTTTCAAGGCCAAAGTCTGACTCCGCTTCGGGTGCAAGGCGACGCGGTGCTGGTGGACCTGGACGCCCACGAATGGGCCGAAGTGGAAGTGCGCTTTGCCGACTCTCCCTAGCCCTCTTGTGGCTCTCCTGCAATTTTGGCCCTTGGGAAGCGAACATTATACTAGAGCGTGTTTCCTGCCCGCTGCGAGCCAGGCCAGCCATGTGTTCAACGGGTTCTAGAGAGTTTCCGGGAAGGCGTTGGCGGTTTGACCGGGCTCCGCGCCCTCTGGCCCGCACCTCCCCCCAGTTCCGCTCCCAGCTTGCCGAAGCGGTCCAGGAGCTTTGGCAAGCCGGGGTTGGCACCGTGGTGTTTGTGCACGGCACTTTTTTGGGCAACGATGTGTGCCAGTGGGCTCTGGCCCTGGAACGGCTATCCCCCTTTTGTGCAAGGGCTTGGCGTCGGGCAGTAAAATATCT
>JAJRRR010000163.1 GCA_024279285.1 Planctomycetota bacterium | reverse complement strand
GTAGCTTTCGGTTTGAATTCGGGTCAGATCGGGGATTTCGTGCGTGTAGGGGGTGTGGGAAAAGTCGCGCACCCCTTTCAGTTCCAACCGTCGCTTTGCCGAAGTGGCCATGAGCCTCCCCTACTGCTGGAGTCAGAAAAGAGGAACGGCGCGCACTGGAGCCTTGGGACAGTTGCTTCGCGCAAAGAGGCACCGCTGGCTGAAGGAGCAGCGAAGCACCGTCATTCCCAAACAGACTCCCATGCGGAAGCCTCAAACCTCCCTGTATGGGCCAGAAAGAACAGAAACTACTCCAACGCCACCGTTGCGCCGGCTTCTTCCAGTTCTTTTTTGAGCTTCTCGGCGTCTTCTTTGGAAACACCCTCCTTGACTTTGGCAGGCAGTTTTTCCACCAGATTCTTGGCGTCCACCAGACCCAAACCGGTGGCAGCGCGGACCACCTTGATGACGGCGATCTTCTTCTTAGCATCAAACTCTTTGATGACCACATCAAATTCGGTCTTTTCTTCAACTTCTTGCTGCTGTTCCGCCCCGGGACCGCCGCCAGGACCCACGACCACGGCTCCAGCCGCTGCCGGTTCAATGCCGTGGGCATCGCGCAGATAGTCCACCAGGGCCTTGGCTTCCTTGAGCGTCATGCTGGCAATGCGATCGCCGATCTGCTTGATCTCCTCAGCGACTTCTACCGCAGTTGCAGTGGCTTGTTCTTCGGCCATTGCCTTTGTCACTCCTGTGGCTACAAGGACCTTCGCCGACTGGGGGCGAAACCTAGGGGTTCAAAACCAACTTTTATACGCAAAACAGCTCAAGCTGTAAAGGGCCTATTCCGTGGAATCTTCTTCAGCCTTGCGTTTTATGCAGGCGGCCAAAGCAGCCCCAGGGCCTTGAATGCAAGCGGCCAATTGCTGGAAGGGAGCCAGGAGGCAGGAGACCACCTGAGCGATCAACTCTTGTCGGCTGGGCCACTTGCTGACCTGACGCACTCCCTCGGCGTCCAACAAGGTGCCATCTACGATCCCGCCGCGGATTGCAAACGGCTCAAAACGCTTGTCTTTGTCATCCACCAGCTCCACGACGGCTTTGGCCACCGAGACGATGTCCTCTCCGCCCCAGACCACCGCCGCGGGGCCTTGGAGGTTTTCAAACAGCGGGGCCAGGGGGGTGTCTCGGGTGGCCAGACGAGCCAGGGTATTCTTGACCACCATGAGCCGAATCCCTCGCTCCCGAAGCCGCCGCCGAAGCTCGGTGCTCTGGTTGCCGTTGAGCCCTTGCACGCTCACCAGCAACGCATCCTGCACCCCGGCAAACTGCTGCCGGTAGTACTCAATGATGATCCCTTTGACATAACGACTCATAGCCGCTCCTCCCTTCGGAGGCTTACAGGGCGATTCGGATACCCGGGCTCATGGTGGCCGAGATGGAGATGTTTTTCACAAATTGTCCTTTGACACTTTGCGGACGGAGGCTTTGCACATAGTCCACAAAAGTGCGGATATTTTCCACCAGCTTGTCTTTGTCAAAGCTGAGCTTACCCACCACGGCATGGACATTCCCGGTGGAATCGTTGCGGAACTCCACTTTTCCGGCTTTGTATTCTTTTACCACCCGGCCCACATCCATAGTCACCGTTCCGGCCCGAGGAGAGGGCATCAACCCCCGAGGTCCCAAAATCCGGCCCAGTGGACCAACGATGCTCATCATGTCCGGGGTGGCGATGCAGACATCAAAGTCCATCCATCCGTCTTTGATTTTCTCGGCCAGGTCTTCAGCACCGACGAAGTCGGCACCGGCCTCTCGGGCTTCGTCGGCTTTTTCGCCTTTGGCAAACACGCACACGCGCTTGGTGCGACCGATGCCATGAGGCAGCACCACCGAGCCGCGGACGATCTGATCCGCCTGGCGAGGATCAATGTTGAGCCGCATAGCCACTTCCACGGACTGATCGAACCGGGTGGTGGCGAACTGCTTGAGCAGTTCTACGGCTTTTTCCAGGTCCATAGGTTGCTTGGGATCAAATTTTTCCAACAAAGCTCGGTAGCGTTTGGAGCGTTTGGCCATGGCAGGGGTCCTTGGCAGCGGGTGGTCGTAACGATTGCTTGGGGGCTAATCTTCCACCACGATGCCCATGCTTCGGGCGGTGCCTTCAATGATGCGCTTGGCGTGTTCCAGGTCTCGGGCGTTCAAGTCGCGGAACTTAACTTTGGCAATTTCCTCCACTTGGGCCCAGGTCACCTTACCCACCTTTTCCCGGTTGGGCACGCCGGAGCCTTTGATGATTCCGGCAGCTTTTTTGAGCAACTCGGCAGCCGGAGGACTTTTGACCTCAAACTTGAAGGAGCGGTCGTTGAATACATGGACCACCACCGGCACGAGCATGCCGTTGGCGTCCCGGGTCTTCTCGTTGACCTGTTGCACAAATTGGCCCAGGTTGATCCCAAATCGGCCCAGGGCCGTGCCCACCGGGGGAGCCGGAGTAGCCTGGCCACCGGGAATTTGAATCTTCACACTGGCGATCAACTGCTTGGCCATTGCAAGTCATCCCTGGAGGGAGGCGGGAAAACTTGATCATGTGCTTTCTTGCCCGATTCGTCAAGGGGCTAAAGCACTTCCAGTTGGTAGTGTTTGACCTCAACGGGCGTGGAACGGCCGAAGATGTTGATCATCACCGTAACCCGACCGGTGGTGGGATCCACGCTCTCCACCTCTCCTTCAAAGTTGAAGAAGGTGCCCTCTTTGATTTTGACCCGATCCCCAACCTTGACATCAATGACCTGTTTGGCTTTTTCTTCGTCGCGTTGTCGGGGTCGGACTCGGGCCAGCAGTTGTTCTACTTCTTCCTCACTCATGGGCACCGGATGGCCTGCCGCTCCGGTGAAATCGCCCACTCCCGGCACCTCCCGAACTAAAAACCACGACTCATCGGTCACTTCCATGTTGATGATGATGTAGCCGGGATAGAGCTTTTGTTTCTTGTAGCGTTTTTTGGAACCTTTGTACTCCACGGTGGTTTCGGTCGGGACCAGGATTTCGCCAAAGAGGTGATCCAGGCCCTTTTGCTTGGCCCGACGCAGAATCGCCTCCTTGACCGCATCTTCGCGGTTGGTTTGGACTTTGATGACATACCAGCGCTTCTGGCCCGTCGGAGGGGGAAACTTCCGCTGTTCCAAGGACTGAGTGTCTTCGGCCTCTTTCTTGGGCTTGGTAGCCTGAGGAGCCGATGTAGATTCGGCCGAAGCCTCCCCAGAAGCAGCAGAAGACGCAGCGGGAACCTGAGGAGGAGTATCCGGTTTTCCTCCCTGGGGGGCCGCAGCCTCCGAAGCCCCTTGAGCCGAAGTGGCTGCCGATTCCGGTTGATCGCTCACGGCAAACTTCCCTCTGGAGGGTTCGGGCACCACTAACCCGGTCCGGTGATTCGCAACAAGTCAATCAGCAAGAACTGCCACACCACATCAAACACAAACAACACCGCCGTCAGTAGCAAAATGGTTACCAGCACCACTACCGAGCTGCGAAACAGCTCAACCCGAGTGGGCCAAGAAACCTTACTCATCTCGGCCTCCACCGAGATCAGAAAATC
>JAJRRR010000162.1 GCA_024279285.1 Planctomycetota bacterium | reverse complement strand
CAAGCTTGTGCGCTGGGAACTGGACTCCAAGCGCCGCGTGGCCCTGTTGGCCGACTCTCCCGACTGGCAAGTAGAAGTGCCTTGGGAGCCGATGTTAGGCTGCTTCGGGGTCTGCCCTCCGCACGGGCAAGCCCTCTCCACGCAAACCTCCGGCCCTCACGGCGGAAACATGGACTGCCGCTTGTGCCGCGCAGGGGCCAAGATTTACTTTCCGGTCTTTGAGCCAGGGGCTTTGTTCTTTCTGGGCGACGGGCACGCCGCCCAAGGAGACGGAGAAATCCTGGGCATGGGCATTGAAGTGTCCATGCGTGTGCGGCTGCGGCTGGATGTGATTCCTCAATGGACCATTGGTTGGCCTCGCGGGGAAGACTCCCGGTGGCTTTTCACCTTGGGCAATGCCCGACCCTTGATGCAAGCCTTGCAACACGCCACTACGGAAATGCTCCACTGGTTGGAGCACACGATGCAACTCCCTTCGGAGGTTGCCCACCCGTTGTTGGGCCAACGAGGATGCTACGAGGTGGGCAATGTGTACGATCCGGCCTATACCATGGCTTGCAAACTGGCCAAGGCGGCCGTACCTTCGGGAGCCAGGTCCTGGTTGCCCCGCCCCCCTGTCGGACAAGCCTCTTGACACCGCTGCGTGAAGGAGCACGCTGCTTTGTCTGCCTTGGTGGAATACTGGCACCGATGCGTTGAGGGAAGAGGAGGCTGGGGTGGAAGTGTAGTTCGGGCAGGTCTTTGGGCAGCCCAGTGGCCCTATCGTCTGGCGGTGGCCTGCCGCAACTGGTACTACGATCAACCGCACCACTGCCACCGTGTCCCGGTGCCGGTAATCAGCGTGGGCAATCTGAGCGTGGGCGGAACCGGAAAAACGCCTATGGTCCTTTACCTGGCCCGAACACTCCGCCAAATGAATCGCCGTGTGGTGATCGTCTCCCGCGGATACAAAGCTCCCCAGGGGGCTGTCAACGACGAAGCCTTGGAGCTGGAACGCCATCTGAGTGATGTTCCCCATCTGCAACACCACGATCGGGTCCAAGCCGCTCAAATCGCCATTGATGAGCTTCAGACGCAGGTGATTTTGCTAGACGATGGGTTTCAGCATCGTCGGCTTGGTCGGGATTTGGACATCGTGCTGTTGGACGGGCTGTGCCCTTTTGGCCACGGGCACTTGCTTCCCCGAGGGCTATTGCGCGAGCCGATTTCCTCACTGCAGCGTGCCCAAGTGGTGGTGCTGACCCGATGCGATCTGATCCACCGCGAGCAGATTCAAGCCGTTGCCCGAGTCGTGCACCAATTGGCTCCCCAGGCACTCTGGATCCAAGCCGCTCATCGTCCGCGGCAGCTTTTCGCAGCCAACGACACCACCGCCCCCTTAGAACACTTGAAGCACCAGCCAGTAGCTGCTTTCTGCGGGATAGGCAATCCTGAAGGCTTTCGCCGCAGTTTGCAACACATAGGCTATGAGCTGGTGGGATTTTGGGCCTTTGAGGATCACCACCACTACACGACTCAAGATGTGGAGCGCCTTGCCCATTGGGCCCAAAAACTTCAAGCTCAAGCTCTGCTATGCACAGGAAAAGATCTGGTCAAATTGGGTGTGGTGCAATTGGGCTCTGTTCCGCTTTGGGCCCTGGAAGTGGAAATGCAAATCCTGCAAGGCGAACAAGCCCTGCGGGAACTGATTCGGCAAACACTGGAACAATCCAAGAAGACCAGAGAGTAAGCAAGGCACAGAGAAACGAAAACACGGGGCTGAAGGGCTAAGGGGTTCATCGCCCTCTTTTGCACTCATGCCCCGAAACGAGAATCCGCACCTTTTCCGCGTGCCGCAAGCCGCACACCGCAAGTCGCAAGCCCAACAGGGGCGAAAGCTCTCCGAGGTTGAGCCCTTCAGGCAGCGTATCCCTTGGGATGCCGCCTGAGCCACTGCCAGGCGCTTTGGACGATTTGTTCCAGTTGGGTGTGTTGGGGGCTCCAGTGGAGTTCTTTCTGGGCCAGATGCCAGTCGGCCACGAGCCAGGGGGGATCACCGGGTCGTGGGGGAGCCCAGCTTAGCGGAATCTCCCGGCCAGTGACTTCTTGACAGGCTCGGACTATTTCCAACACGCTGAAACCTTGTCCTGTGCCCAAGTTGTAAGCCCGAAAGCCCCCCCGGTCCAACTGATTCAAAGCAGCCAGATGGGCACGGGCCAGATCGTCCACATGCACATAGTCCCGAATACAAGTCCCATCCGGGGTGGGATGATCGCGGCCAAAAATGGTCAATTGCTCACGCTCGCCCAAAGCGACTCGCAAAGCATTGGGGATCAGATGGGTTTCCGGGCGGTGGTCTTCGCCCAGGTCGAACATCAAACTGGCTCCCGCAGCGTTGAAATAGCGCAACACCACCACCGAGAAGCCCAACGCTTGGGCAT
>JAJRRR010000161.1 GCA_024279285.1 Planctomycetota bacterium | reverse complement strand
CGGATAGTTTTTCCGACGGGGGAGAGTTTTTGGACCCTGCCGCTGCGGTGGATCGCGCATGGCAACTGGCCCGCGAAGGAGCCGACTTGCTGGACATAGGTGGAGAAAGCACGCGCCCCGGAGCTCAACCCGTTCCGGCTCAGGAAGAGCTGCGTCGGGTCTTGCCCGTGCTGGAAAAACTCCACCAACAGCGCTACCCCCTGCCCATCTCCATCGACACCTCCAAAGCCCTGGTGGCTCGGGAAGCTATCGCCCGAGGAGCCCAGGTGGTCAATGACATCACGGCCCTGCAAGGTGACCCGCAGATGCTCCCCTTGGTGGCCGAAAGCGGCGTGGGAGTGTGCTTGATGCACATGCAGGGCACTCCCCAAACCATGCAGCTTAATCCCCAATACGAGGATGTGGTGCAGGAGGTGAAAGAGTTTCTCGCCCAGCGGCGCGATGCGGTGCTGGAGGCTGGCGTTCCCCAGGAAAAAGTGGCCCTGGACCCTGGCATCGGTTTTGGAAAAAAACACCACCACAACCTGGCTCTGCTGCAAAACGCTTGGCAGTTTCACGAGTTGGGATGCGTGGTGTTGGTGGGCCACTCGCGCAAAGGGTTCATCGGGCGCGTGTTGGGCGACGAGCAAGCCCCCCGGCTCTTTGGCACCCTCGGGGTTTCGCTGGCCTTGGCTGCCCAAGGGGTGCAGGTGCTTCGGGTGCACGATGTGCAGGCGGTGCGCGAAGCCCTGCTGCTGTTTGAAGCCGCCGGTGGAATGCCTCAGGGGAACTGAAACCCTCGCCAGAAAATCGCCTCGGCCAGAAACCTTCGGAACCAGGCCAGCTCCTGACCCTGTTGTGCTGTCCCCAAGGAAGATTTGCCCTTACAATGCACAAAACCAGCCCGTGAGGGCACCGGAAGAGCGTACCTTTGGGAAAGTGAGCCGGCAGAGGATTTCATGCAGATTGAGGAGATATTGGGCCCTGGCGGTTTGGTGGCCCGACGACTCCCTGGCTACGAACCCCGCCCCCAGCAGCTCCAAATGGCCGAAGCCGTTCTGGAGGCGATCCTTTCGGGCCAGCATTTGATTGTGGAAGCTGGCACGGGCGTGGGCAAAAGTTTTGCCTATCTGGTCCCGGCCATCCTGGCCACCTCCGACCCGGATGTGCAGGAACAGTTGGGCAGCTCGGTGCGCGTGGTTATCTCCACCCACACCATCAATCTGCAAGAGCAACTGGTGGGCAAGGACATCCCGTTTCTTAACGCAGTACTGCCGTTGGAGTTTTCGGCTGTGCTGGTCAAGGGGCGAAGCAACTACTTGAGTCTGCGTCGGCTGAAGCTGGCGTTGGAGCGGTCCTATGGGCTGTTTTCCACCGAAGAGGAAGTGGCCCAGTTGCAGCAGATCCACACTTGGGCCCAAAAAACCTCCGATGGCTCCCTGAGCGATTTGCCGTTTCGGCCCAGCGGGCAGGTTTGGGACGAAGTGGCCAGCGATTCCAGCAACTGTCGGGCGACCAAGTGCCCTCACTATCGCCACTGTTTTTTCCATCAGGCCCGACGCCGTTCGCTGCGAGCCCAGTTACTAGTGGTCAACCATGCCTTGTTGTTCACCGATTTGGCCTTACGCCGCGAAGGAGGGTCGCTGCTGCCCGATTATGACATCGTCGTGGTGGACGAAGCCCATAACATTGAATCCGTGGCCAGCTCGCACTTGGGCATTCAGGTCACCTCGGGCCAGGTGGAATACAACTTGAATCGCCTTTACAACGAACGCACGGGGCGCGGTTTGCTGGCCCACTTTGATCTGCGCTCTCTCATGGAGCACACTTGCCAAGTGCGCACGGTGGCCCAAGAGTTCTTCGACTACCTGCGCCACTGGAGGGAGAAACATGCCCAAAAAAATGGCCGTTTGCTGGAACCGGTGCAGGGGGAGCCGGATTTGGTGGGCCAATTGGAATCGCTGGCCCAGGGACTGCGCCGCCAAGGGATGCGGCTGGAGGAAGAAGACCCACGCCGCGATTTCCTCTCCGCCGCCGAGCGGCTCCGAAACCTGGCCTGTGCCCTGGACCACTGGACCCGACAAGCCGACTCGGACGCGGTCTATTGGGTGGAGCAATCCGGTTCCGGACGCCGGCAGCGAATGCAACTGATGTCGGCCCCTTTGGAAGTGGGACCGGTGCTTCGCCAATTGCTCTTTGACACCACCCGATGCGTCATCCTCACCAGCGCCACGCTGGCCGTGGGAGGGGAACGGAACTTTGAATACTTCAAGACCCGGGTGGGACTGACCGCATGTCGGGGGCTAAGCTTGGGCAGTCCTTTTGACTACCAGCGTCAGGCCCGACTCGTGCTGGTGCACGATATGCCCTTGCCCCAGGATGAGCAGTTTCTCCCGGCTGCGGTGGAGGTGATTCAGCACTTTGTGCGTCAGACTCAAGGCCGCACCTTCGTGTTGTTGACCAGCCGCGAGATGCTCCGCCAGATTCAGCAACGCCTGCAGCCCTGGCTGGCTCAGGAAAACCTGGCCCTTTATTCTCAAGAGGACGAAACTTCCCGAGACCGACTGCTGCGGCAGTTCAAGGAAAATCCCCAAGGAGTGCTTTTGGGCGTGGATAGCTTCTGGCAAGGGGTGGATGTGCCCGGGGAAGCGCTTCAAACGGTCATCATCGTGCGGCTCCCGTTCCAAGTGCCGGATCACCCGCTGCTGGAAGCGCGAGTGGAAGCGGTGCAACGCCGCGGAGGAAACCCTTTTCGGGAACTTCAATTGCCCGAGGCCGTGTTGAAGTTCAAGCAAGGGTTTGGACGCTTGATTCGCCGCAAAAGCGACACAGGCCAGGTGGTGGTGCTGGACCCCCGGATCGTGACCAAATCCTATGGCCAGGTGTTCCTGCGCAGCTTGCCCCCTTGTCAGCAGCAGAAAATCTCCTGGAGGAAGCTGGCCCGCGCCGCTCCTCGTTGAGCCCTTGGCATTTGGGAATCCCTGGCTTACTTTGGGGACTTCGGTTTCCGAAACTCCCTTTGTTGAGACGCCAGGCTATGTCGGGTTTGAAACTCCTGGTCT
>JAJRRR010000160.1 GCA_024279285.1 Planctomycetota bacterium | reverse complement strand
GGGCACTTGCGGGTTGAGCTTGCGGACATCCGGGGGTGGCTCCGACTGATGCTGCAACAGCTTCTGAAGTACCGTGCCATGCGGAAACGGCGGCTGACCGGTCAGCATGAAGAAAAGCGTGCAGCCCAAGGAATATATGTCGCTTCGTATGTCCACCTGCCGCGGATCCCGAGCCTGCTCCGGAGAAATGTAGTCAAAGGTGCCCAAGGTTACCCCACTGGCCGTCAGGTCGTGGCTTTGGTCCACTTCGTGCAATCGGGCCAAACCCATGTCCACCAGCTTGGCTTTCTGATCCGGGGTGATCAGCACATTGGAGGGCTTGATGTCCCGATGGACCACATTTCGGGAGTGGGCATGAGCCAGAGCTTGGGCCACTTGGAAGGTGTATTGGAGGGCTTGATCCACGCTCAGGGGGCCTTGTCGGGCCACCAGATCGCGCAGATTGATCCCTTCAATGTACTCAAAGACGATAAAGTACAGTCCCTGGTCTTTGCCCACATAGTACACTCGGGCGATGTTTTCGTGGTTTAGTCGTGCGGCGGATTGGGCTTCGTTTTGGAATCGTCGGACGGTTTCGGGTTCTTGAGCATGCATTTGGGAGAGGACTTTCAGAGCCACCGTGCGGTTGAGTCGCAAGTCGGTGGCCTGGAACACCACGCCCATGCCTCCCCCTCCGATGAGCCGATCCAGGCGGAAGTGCTCCAGTTGGGTGCCCAACAGTTGCCTGGCCCATTCCACAGTGATCTGAGGGGTGGGCAGGGGAGGTTGGCGCGAAATGACCGTGGGTCCCTCCGCCGAAACCGGCCCCGGCAAACCTTGGGGAACAGACGAAGGCGGATTCTGAGATGCCGCAGGATCAGGGTTTTGTTCCGCGTGGCTCATAAATCAACCTGCACTTGCCGCCCCACCGGCGGCCAAGGGCCTCTCCTGTTCCGATCCGTTGCACAAGTATCGGAAAAACCACCCGCTGGTGTTGATCTTCTGACCGGTTTTCAGAGGTGAATGCACCTGCCCAGACTGCAATGGATCTGCCTTTACTATAGTCGGCCAAAGTTGCCTGGTCAATCAAACTTGATGGTCCCCACTGCACCATGTTTGCTTCTGATCCAACAAAAAAGCGAAGCCTTACTGCGGTGGAGGCTTCGCTTTGGGGAGCGGTTGAAGGTGTTAGTACTTGTCCAGATCAATCGTCACTTCCGTGTCTGAATCGCCTACTTGGATTTCCACCGGAGTGGTTTGCAAACTTGTAAACTTTTTAAGGGCTTCGTTTTCTTTTTGCAATTCTTGGGCTACTTGAGCATTCTGGCCGGCTCCAGAGGGATCCACGCCTGCTGTGTTAATCCGTGTGATCGTGACCTTGTAGGTCTGGTTGGGGGGCAACTCAGTGGTGAACTCCCCCTTTTCGTCCACTTGGGCAGATCCTTCCGCTTGTGTGCCGGCAAAGAAACTCAGTTGGTATCCCTCGTATCCGCCGGACCCTTCTGGGGCACCTGGTGGGGTGACCTGACGCCCGACCAGAGGTTGTCCCCCTTTGAGGAGTTTGCCTTTGACTGTGACCAGATCCACGCTTGGGGGACCACCGCATCCCAGTAGCATCAACACACACGCGCTCAAAGTTCCCACGACCGCAGCTCGCATTGGGAAGTCCCTCCTTCTTGCAGCTCAAAACAGGGAGCCACCTTGGGGTGCCCAAGGCGGCTCCAGAAAGACCCTACACCAGTGAATGCCTACGGTTCCACCTTGTAGCCGTCGGCCCGGACGCACATCAGAATGAACACCATCGGGTCAATCCCGAAGTCCAAAATCCGGACCGAAGCATCCAACATCACGACATTAAACCCATTGGGGTGAGAGGACCCGAATCGCCAATCACCCGTATCGGCTTGGGGATTCCGTGTATCGGGCCAGGGGGGCAAGAACGCAGCCTGATTGCGGAGCACTTGGGCATTTTCGATGTAGGGCGAACCGGGCGAACGGATGATGTCCCAATCCCGAATCACCCACCAACCTTCGTTGTCGTCGCCCAAGGTTTGACCGATCCGACCGGCAGGCACGCGTTTTTCTGCGGCAAAGATCGTGTTGGAAGTTCCATCGGAAATGGCCCCAAAGCTCAACAGAGGCCACCAGCCGGGTCGGGTGGCGCCCATGTGCCACTGGCGTACTTGGGCACTGCGGTCATGGTACCATTCCCCATCGCCGGGAGCCACACCAGGCGGGTCCGCCACGGCATAGTCACCTACTCCACGACGGTTGGGATATTGGGTGGCTCCACCGCGTCGGGTGGGACATGCGAAAATTGGCATCTTGGCATATTGAATCTGGTCACGGTAATCCTGCAACGGATTGGAGCTTCCCGGGTTCACCGGGGGCTTCCAGATGTTATGTCCTTCCAGATAGGGCAGCAGTTGGAAACCCCAACCTTGAGTTTGCCGGCGCTTGACCGAAGGGCTCCAGTGGATGGGGTTCCACGGGTCGCTTTCTTCCCCTTCGCGGGACGGCCAATAGGCCAAGGGAGTATAAGCATTGGAAAACTGCCAGATTTCCGGGGGCGTGGCCCGGTTCCAATCATGCCAGCTTTGGCCGTGCGTGGGGAGCACCTTGAGCTGATCGTGATGGTTGTGCACGGCAATGCCGATCTGACGCAAGTTGTTCTGGCACTGGGTACGACGCCCCGCTTCCCGAGCTGCCTGAACCGCTGAGAGCAACAACCCGATCAAAATCCCAATAATGGCAATAACCACCAACAACTCCACCAATGTAAAACCGCTTCTGTGACGAGTCCGCCTCATGACAAAATCCTCCTTTGAAGGCAGATGAAAACAAACAAGTGCCTTGCGGATTCTCCCACCCGGCCTCTTCAGGGATGTGTCCGAAGACAGGATAAGCCCGAATCACTCAAGAACTTACCTGCTTTTTTTAGGGTTGTCAACTTTTTTCTGGGTTTTCGCGTCTGGGGGACTGGGAAAGGTAGTCGGACGCCCCTTGGGAGGCTTGGCATCGAATAACGGCTCCTGGGGAACGGTTTTTTCAGGGTTTTCTGTCGGCTTCGCAGTTCCCCTACGACCCGCGCATCCCCTCGGGCAGCTAAGAGCCTTGCACCGCTTCCCAGGCGTGGTAGCTGCTTCGGACAAAGGGGCCGGAGCTGACATGTTCGAAGCCCAAGCGTCGGGCCAACTGGCCCAACTCCTCAAACTCCTCCGGAGGCAAATAGCGCACCACCGGCAGATAGCCAGGGCCGGGTTGCAAGTATTGGCCCAAAGTCAACAGCCGGCACCCAGCTCGGAGCAAGTCGCACATCACCTCCACCAGCTCTTGGCGTGTTTCGCCCAAGCCGAGCATCAGACCGCTTTTGACTTTGATGTTGGGATCAGACTGGGCTGCCCGACGCAGCACTTCCAAAGTCCACCAGTATCGGCTTTTGGGGCCTCGCACCTGGGCATAAAGCCGCGGCACGGTTTCGGTGTTGTGGTTGAACACCTCGGGCCGGGCCTGAAGCACCCGCTCCAAGGCTTCCGGCTTGCCAATAAAGTCGGGAGTGAGCACTTCCACGGTGGCTCCCGTCAGCGATCGAACCTCTTGCACGGTCCGGTAAAAATGCTCCGCTCCTCCATCGGGCAGGTCGTCTCGGGTCACCGAAGTGATGACCACATGGCGCAGGCCTAGGGTCCGGGCAGCTTGGGCCACCCGGCGAGGTTCGTCCGGATCGGGCGGTTGAGGACGACCACGCTGCACCGCACAAAATCCACAAGGACGCGTGCATACATTGCCCAGGATCATAAAAGTGGCCGTGTGATGAGCAAAACACTCTGCCCGATTCGGACAAAGCGAGTTCTCGCATACCGTCTCCAGGCCCAATTTGCGTAGCACTTCCCGAGTGCGTCCAAACCCTCCCCCTGGGGGCAAATTGCGCTTCAACCACCGGGGCAACTGGGGACCCACCACCCCCGCCACCTCAGAGCGACGACCTTCGGGAGCCAGGATGGGAAGCTCTACTTTTTTAGGCACTTTCACGGGCAAGTGGCTCCGTGGGAAGCAGAGGCATATGGGTATAAACATGCCATCGTCGGCAAGGCCAGGCGGTGGCCAAGTGTTCCACCAGCACTTGCCTGACTCGGGTCATTTTAACCCCGTGGCGGCGTTCGGCCAGCAGGCAACTGGGCGGGGCACGGAACTCCGGGTCGCTCAGCACACGACGCTGCAAGTGCATCGCCGGGGAGACATTCACATAGGCTCCAAAATAAGCCGTGGCTTGCCGCACGCCCACGGCCATGTGGACCAGTTTGCCTCGGCGACCCCACAGTCCATAAAACCCCCGGCGCCGCTGAACCGGAATGCCCAAAGCCACCAGGGCTTGGGTCAGGGCTTCCTCCAGCCGTCGCAGATGTTCGCCCACGCTCATCCCATACCACCACAAGGGCACGATGGCATAGACGGCCAACTGTCCCGGTCCATGCACCAAAACTGGCCCCCCATGCTGCACATAGCGCACCGAAAGCTCTCGTCGGCGAAGTTCCTCGGGAGAGAAGTAGATGTGACCATAGGAGCCCCGGCGGCCCACCACAATCAGCTCCGGATGTTCGCACAAAAGGACCCACACCTGCCCGTCTTCGCGGCCCGTGGATTCAAACACCAATCGAGCCTGAAGACGCAGCATTTGCTCGTAGTCCACCGTGCCCAGTAGAAACAACTCCGTGCTGTTTCCCTGGGGCCAACTGGTCGTGCTCATCGGTGGCTTTTCCAAGGTCCTCAAAAGGGGGCGAACCCGGATCGGTCGTCTTGCAAGAGCGGTTTGGCCTCGCGGTGGAAGCCACGGGCGGAAAAACAAGCTCCGTAGCCGCTCTTTGGCTCCGGTCTTCCCCTTTCGCCCGGGACTTGCCACACAAGGCGCAAGGGAAACCTTGACCCATTGTACCCCAGGACCAACCCTCCCAAAACCGGTCCTTCAAGCTGCCCGAGTGGGAGCTTGAGCCACTTGGTCCAAGGAGCAATCGGCTTTTTGCCCTTGTTGGACCACCTCCCTAAGGAGCTGGAGCATTTGCTGCTGGAACTTTCCGGTGGAGAATCGCAAGGCGTTGGCTCGGGCCAACTGAGGAGAGAAGCACTTGCGTTGTTTTTCAAAACGCAAGATGGCTTCCACCAGCGAATCCACGCTCTGCTGGTGGAAGAACCATCCGGTTCCTTGCTGTTGGGGGGAGACTTCCAACACGGTTTCACAAGCCCCGCCTTGGCCCAGGGCAATCACAGGCGTGCCGCAGGCTTGGGCTTCCACCGGAACGATTCCAAAGTCCTCCAAAGCCGGAAACACCACAGCTTGGCAACGCCGATAGTGCTGGCGGATCACCGCGTTGGGTTGCCAGCCCAAGAAGTGAATCCGATCGTTGCACTGTTTTTGCACCCAGTTGCGCAGAGGGCCATCCCCAATGATGACCAACCGGCGGCCCAAGCGACGCATTGCCTCCACCACCAGGTCCACCCGCTTATAAGGAACCAGGGCCGAAACCCAAAGATAGTAATCTTCCCGAGGAACATCCGAAGGGGTGAAAAACTGGGTATCCACCGGGGGATAGATCACTTGGCAACTGCGTCCGTAGAACTGGATCACTCGGGCAGCCACGGTTTGGGAACAAGCCACAAAGTGACTCACTCGGCCCACCGTGGCCTGGTCCCAAGTACGAATCTGTTCCAGCACCCAACGCTTGGCTTCCCGCATCCCTCCTTGAACCAGGCGATGCAGCACCGACGCAGGTTCACCCTCGGGGGACGAAAGGTACTGTTGTTGCAAGTGCCATGCCCAACGCATGGGAGTGAAGCAGTAGCAGACATGGGGCACTCCCTGGGGCACAACCACGCCCTTGGCCACGGCATGGCTGAGCGAAAGCACCACATCCACATCTTCCGGCACATGCAATTCCTCCACCGCCCAAGGGAGCAAGGGGAGCAAGTAACGATAGCCTCCCTGGACTGCTCCCGGCACATACTGCAAAGGACTGGTGCAAATCCGGCGGTTTTCAATCACCGGCGAAGTGCTTCCCGGGCGGTGCAAGAGGGTGAAGACCCGGGCCTGGGGCAACACGGCACAAAGAGCTTCCAGGCACTTCTCCCCTCCACGCATCCCAGTGAGCCAGTCGTGAACCAAAGCAACTCGCACGGTGGGAAACCTCGATGGAAAAAGGGGCTTGTCTGGTGTGAACAGGACCTGGGACGGAGTGGTGGCTTGCAGACTGCCAAGGTTTCGAAACGCAGTAGTTGGGGGAATCTTGGGTTTGGAAAAACCGTGCAGGTGCCCCGATCGCAAGCAAGGCAAACCCTCGCTCCATACGGCCCCTGATGGTGGTAGCAATCTCTCTCCTGGGTCAAGAGCGGCTGCAAGAGAGTGCTAGCAACAAGGAGCTAGACCACATCTTGGGCCTTCATTTCTTCGATCATCTTGTCGGTGCTTTCCGGGTCCACGCGACGGCAGGCGTCGGTGATGCGTCGGGCCACGCTGGTCAGGTCTTCTTGCCATTCCTGGGCGGTGGTGTCCGGCGGGGTCAGTTGCGTGAACTCGTGGCACAACAGAATCAACCGCAACAGATGGCGGAAGATAATCCCCTCTTGTTTGATCAAACCGTGAGTCTTGACATACTTGTCAAAGTCGTCACCCATCTCCAGCAACTGGCCGGCGATCCACACCGGGCGCACCTTGAGCTGGTCCACATATCCGTATTCGTGCTGAAACAGCATGCGGAATTTTTCGGCCAAGGGGGGGAACTGGCGTGGGTCGTAGTCTTCCAATTCCTCCTCGTCCCAGGGAGTCTCGGCCGTCATGAGCCCTCGCTGAACCAGTTGGCGATCCAGCCATCGCGTGGCCAGGGTTCCAGGAGGCATTTCCCGATACGAAGGCACCCGAACCTGACGCATCAGGGAGCTGGGAATCTCCAGCACGCTTTCCATGGCTTGGAGGCGTTCTTCCCGGTCGGCAATGCCCAGGTGCTGGATAAGAAAGTCCCCATACAGAGGGTTGACACTACGAAACACCAGGAGGCGTTGGAGTTTTTCGGTAGGTCGGGCCAATCGGGGCAGGTACAAGGGTTGTTTGGGCCGCTGGGGTGCTTGCTGCTGGGAGTCACGGGAAGAATGCTGTCCTTGGGCTTGGGCAATCAGGGCACCCAGCGTGCCCGGTTGAGGCCGGGAATCGGCTCCTTGGGTTTGAGGCTCTTGGGCCGCAGGGGGTGGCGGAGGCGGAGGCTCCAGCTCCACATAGCCCCCCTGACCCAGAGTGCGAAGCATCCGACTCAAAGCCTTGATCCCCTGCTGAATCCGGCCCGAGTCCATCAGCCGGTGCCGTACAAAGTGAACCAGATCGTCCACTTCCGGGGAAAGGCTTAACCAGTAGGCGAGCAATCGCCAGGGCAATGGGGCCCGGCTGGTCAACTTCTGCGGAGGACTGCGACGAAGTTTCTCAAACTGTTCGGCAGTCCAATACTGTTCGTTTTCCCGGCGTCGGGGTCGCTTGCGACGCAGAAGTTTTTTCTGTTTCAAAAGCACCGGGTCTTTGGTGTCCTCGGGAATGGCCTCGTATTTTTGTTTCCAGCGTAAGATGCGGACATCGTCTTCGTGGGCCAGGCAGAAGACGAACCCTCGGGAGTCGAACTGGGGGCGCCCGGCGCGGCCGAAGATTTGATGAGCGGTGCTGGAGTCGATCAGGCGTCGGCGGCCAAAGGGGCCTTTCATCAAGGTGGTAAGAACCACACTTCGGGCCGGAAGGTTGATCCCGGCTGCCAAAGTCTCCGTGCACACGCACACCGACAGGAGTTTTTTCAAGTACAAATCTTCCACCACGCGGCGATACTTGGGCAACATTCCGGCATGGTGCACGCCCACTCCCCGAAGCAGCAGTTGCTTGAGCTTGGTTCCGGCTCCGTGAGAAAAGTCCAAACGGCGGATTTCTTCAATCAACTGAG
>JAJRRR010000159.1 GCA_024279285.1 Planctomycetota bacterium | reverse complement strand
TTTGTTTGGGATCTGACTACCGGGCGTCCGGCTTGGAGCCAAGTGGGATCGGGCTCCGAAGCTCTGCAACTTAGCAGCGTTCTGCGTCGCAGGCTTCGGCCGCGATTTCTGGGCACACCGCGCTATACGCTCAATGTGGTTGGAGATCGGCTGCTTGTGCGGATGGGCTGGCCCACCACCAGCCGCTCCCGAATCTGGGACCAAAATTCCCCAAACTACCTGGTCTGTCTGGATCTGAAAGCTCAAGGGCGACTTCTGTGGCGCATGGAGCAAAAACATCTGGCCCAAGGCGATCAAAATCCCTGGGACTGGTCCTTTGAAGGCACTCCGGTCAGTGATGGCCAACGGGTGTATGTGGCTCTGCGTCGCCGGGGAGTGCAAGACCAAGCGTACCTTTTGTGTCTGGACTTGGAGAGCGGGCAGGAGTTGTGGAGGCGTTTTATAGTTCGGGCCGACACTCTGGCCCAAGGACGCGTGGACCTGTGCACCCACAACTTGCTCACCCTGGCCCAAGGCACCGTGTTTTTCAACACCAACCTGGGAGCGGTGGCGGCGGTGGATTCCCGACGCGGGACACTTCGCTGGATTGTCACCTACCGGCGTCCTACTCCCTCAGTCAATTCCCAAACCCTCTTTCGCGGCGCTGCCCATTGGCATCGCTGGCTCAACCCGGCTCTGTATCACCAAGGGCAGCTTATCGTTGCTCCTCAGGAACGCCCGGAATTGTCTGCCTTGGACGCGATCTCAGGGCAAATGCAATGGATCACGGCCGCGGAACAGCCGGAAGATGTGGTGCACTTGTTAGGGGTGTGGGGGCGGTATTTGATTGCCTCGGGAGAGCGGCTCTGGTGGATCGACGCCCGATCGGGAAAGCTGGTTCGGGTTTGGCCTTCGCAGGGGCGAGGGCCCGGCTACGGTCGGGGCGTGCTGGTGGAAGGATTGGTGTATTTTCCCATTCGGGGCGAAAAGTTCGGGCGAATTGAAGTGTTTGAAGTGGACACTGGGCAACAGGTGGGCAGCATTTCCCTGTTGGATCAATCGGGCAACCTAGCTCTGGCCCAAGGACTTCTGATCATCGCCGGCAGCGACCGTGTGGCGGTTTATGGCCCAGCCCAAGCTCCTCCCACCCTCCCTCAACAATCCGACTCCACCGCCCACGGCAAGGTCAAACTCAACTTGCCGGAGTTTCCCCCTGATGATTGACAGTTCCCAGGGGCTCAAGGAGCCTGGGAGCGGCGGAATCGGGCACGAAGGTCTGTCCACCAGTGGGATTGGCAGCCGACGCCTGATCGCGCAGGGTGCGCAAATAGCCCGAGCACAGCACCACCACAACGGCCAACGCCACAGCCACTGCCAGCCACATGTGCCTACGCCGCCGGATGGCTGCAAACGCCTCTCCCCGGCCAACCAAACTGCTGGCCAAAAAGAACACCCCCAACGCCACCAGCACCTTGATGCCCAGCAAGGAATGATAGGTGGCTTTGATCTGGGATGACAGTTGGGGATTGATGCGCATGATGTTCATCAGTCCCGAGACAAGCAACAGCACAATGCCCCCATGAACCACCAACGCCCAGCGTTTGCGCAATTGCTCGTGGAATTGTTCCCTCTGTGATTGTTCCCAAGCGGCCACAATCGGCCGAAGCACCCAGTACATAAACACTGATCCACCCACCAGCACAATCGCACTGAGCACATGCACCCAACGCAGAACCAATGCCACTACATCCACCATGTTCCACTCCTTAGCCGAGGAAAATGCAGTCCTAAGCCCCTTTTTAGGCTAAAACCTCTTGCGGCCCCAGCCAAGCCAGCCAGGGTACGGCAACAAGGGCATGGAGGGATGGAGGCTTGGGGAGATGGGAGGGTGGGGGGATGAGAAGCGAAGAAACGAGAATGCAAGCGGTGAGCAGCTAGCCGCGAGCGGTAAGGGCGAATGGCGAATAGTAAATTGCGAAAGAGCGACCGGCGAACTTGCGGCTGAGCTCTCCAGTCTAGCCAGCGAGTCTCGAGTTTCAGCTCGGGGAGACAGCTAGCCGCTAACTTTTTGGTACTTCCACACCAGTTAGATTTCAGAACCGGAGCGGAAGCTTCCGCCGCAAGTCGCAAGTCGCAGACCCCGGCCGATTTTCGGCTAATTGCCGGAAGGTTCGGAGGGGGAAGGGTCGGCGTTTTCTGGACAGGTGTGGGGCGAACCCCGCTTGGAATCCGGGCCAGGGCGCACGCAACGGACCTGGTGAGGCGGGCTGGGCCAAGCGTTGAGAGGGTCCTGCTCTTGGGACTCCTGGACATGCGAAGGACGCAGCACCACTCGTCGCCGCTTTGGGGCAGAGGAAGCGGTGTTGCTTTGGCTTCCTTGGCGACGCAGGGCCCATTGCTCTGCAGTGATGAGCACTTCTCGGGCTTGGGAGCCGTTGTAAGGGCCCACGATCCCGTCCTCGGCCATAAAGTCTATCAGCCGGGCCGCCCGACCGTAGCCGATCCCCAGGGCCCGTTGAAGCAGCGACACACTGCCGCGCCCTTCGCGCACCACCACTTCCACCGCTGCTTCGTAAAGCTCGTCGCGTGCTTTGCCCATCGCTTGCGGCGAGCCGGAGGGGGCGGCCTCCAGTTGCACCAACTCCTCGGCAAACTCCGGTTGCCGGCGGCCGACGAACTGCACCACTTGTTGAATCTCCTCGTCGCTTACATAGCAACCTTGGCCGCGGAGCAGGGTGCTAGTGCCGGGCCACAAAAACAGCATGTCGCCATTGCCCAAGAGGCGTTCGGCTCCCATTTCGTCCAACACCACGCGGCTATCGGTCCGGCTGGCCACCTGGAAGGAAATCCTGGCCGGCAGGTTGGACTTGATTAGCCCGGTGATCACATCCACGGTGGGCTTCTGCGTGGCCAGAATCAGGTGAATACCCACGGCTCGGCTTTTTTGGGCCAGGCGGATGATGTAGCTTTCCACCTCCTTGGGTGCGGTCATCATCAAGTCGGCCATCTCGTCGGCCACGATGACGATGTAGGGCAGGTGCTCAGGCACTTCTTGGGCCTCGGGCGAGTCTTCCTCCAGTTCCATGCGACGCAGCAATTCCTGGCGGCCCAGGCGATTGTAAGCTGCGATGTGTCGCACTCGGGCTTGCATCAGCAGCCGGTAGCGTTGTTCCATCTTCTCCACCGCCCAACCGAGAATAGCCTCGGCTTTTTTCATGTCGGTCACCACAGGATGCATCAGATGGGGCACGCGCCCGTAGGGGCTCAGCTCCACCATCTTGGGATCGATCAGCAGGAGTTTGACTTCCCGGGGCGATCGGGTCATGAGGATGGACATGATCAGGGAGTTCAAGCACACACTTTTTCCGGTTCCAGTGCGACCGGCGATGAGCAGATGGGGCATTTGAGTCAGGTCCACCACCAGCGGGTTGCCAGCCACATCTTTGCCCAGGAAAAGCGGCAGGCACATTTCGGTGGCGGCATCGCTGGCCTCTTCGATCACTTCGCGCAACCGGACCAGTTGGCGAGTGGAGTTGGGCACTTCGATGGCCACGGTGTTTTTTCCGGGCACGGGAGCCACGATCCGCACGCTGGGCACCCGAAGCGCCACGGCCAGATCGTCGGCCAGGGAGAGAATCTTGCTTAAGCGCAAGCCGGCTTCCAGTTGGACCTCGTAACGTGAGATGACCGGCCCAGTCTCCACCTCCACCACTTGGACCCGAAATCCAAAGTCGGCGAAGGTTTTTTCCAGCTTTTGGGCCTTGCGGATGATCTCCTGTTCTTGCAGCTCCTCGGGCACTGGATCGGGAGGAAGGAGCAGCTCCAGCGGCGGAAACTCATAAGCCTGATCGTCTTCCCCGGCGGGAGTGTCGACAATTTCAAGGCGCGAAGGAGGCTCGCTGGGGCGCACTCGGGTGCGATGTTTGATCCGTACAGTGGCCGCAGGGGAAGTAGCCTCCGGTTCTGAAGCCGATTCTTCTCCCTGTTCTGCCTTGGAAGGAGGGTGAGATCGTTCTGGGCCATCTTGGGAGTCAGGTTCGGGGGAAGCGGTTCCCGGAGAACGCTTGCGGTGCCAGGGCCAAGTGAGGGTCCAAGCTGCCCCTTTCAACCCCCAACCCAGCACCCGAAACACCCAATAGTCGGCACACAGGAGCATTCCGCCCCAGAACAGGCTCATGGCCACCAGCCACGCCCCGGGCAAGGCCAACCAGGAAGTGAGCACATGGGCCATCACTGCTCCCACATACCCTCCGGCTCCCACCACTGGCCCTGGGGACCATCGCGGGAGAGCCAGTTGTGCCAGCGTGCACCAGCCGACCAATGCCACCAGCCATCCCAGAAGCCGCACCCAAGGGTCATCAATGGTGCGTCCGGCGGTGCCCAGGGCTGCCACGATGGCCAAGGAGAGCCAAGCGAAGTAAGCACCTAAACCCAGGGAACTTACGGCAACCCAGGCCACCCAAGCCCCTACCACTCCACAGGCGTTGTCCGAGGCAGGAGCTGGAGGATAGGCGGTGGAGCTTGGCCACTGGACAGGATCGTAAGTCCCCAGAGCCAGAGCCAGAAACACGGTGGCCGCGACCAGCACCAGCCCCCGCACTCGCACCCAACCTGTTAAGCTCAGCAGCATGGGATGCACACACGCTAGAGGAACCCGACACCACGGCGCATCCCTGCTGACCCTGTGCTCCTGCGTAATCGGAGCATCGTCAAAAAGGCTTGCTTGGGATGAAAGAAATCTTTTTAGTCTTCATATTTTTCCCAGACATTTCGTCTTGCCAGATGAGGTGCACGCAGAACGCCTTCAGACGAGTCCTTGGAAGTGAGGTTAACTTATTGCAAATCAACGACTTGCGGAGTGCGAAAAGGCTTCCACTTGGACCGGCTCGGTCGCCGGGTTCCCATTTTAACGCTGCATCCTCCCGAAAGACCGGGTTTTCGTGCTTCTGTCTCAGTGTTCCCTCACTGCTCCAGTTCTGGCATCTGGAAGTTCAGGTTTCGTCCACTTTCATCCATTGGGGAAGTTGTACTGGGGAGAAGTGTTCCAGTTGGGCCAAGAGTTCTTGAGGTTCTTTTTCTAGGATGAAAACTCGCAGATACTCGGGGTGGAGGAAGCCCTGCTTTACCGCCTGGTGGATCATCTCCTGCCAGGGGTCGTAGTAGCCCAGGGTGTTGAGCACGCCGATGGGTTTGCGGTGGATGCCCAGTTGGGCCCAGGTGATCACTTCCATCAGTTCTTCCAGGGTTCCGTATCCTCCGGGGAGGGCGACGAAGGCATCGGCCAGTTGGGCCATCAGGGCTTTGCGTTGGTGCATGTTTTCAACCACATGCATGACGGTAGCCCGAGGATGAGCCAATTCGCGAGTGGCCAGGGCCCGAGGAATCACGCCGATGAGTTCCCCTCCGAGAGCCAACACCTGATCGGCCACCGTGCCCATCAACCCTACTTGCCCGCCGCCGAAGACCACTCCCCAGCCGCGCCCTACGGCAGCTTGGGCCAGTTCTCGGGCAGCTTGGGCAAACCGAGGATCCCGACCCCGCTGCGAACCGCAAAATATGCACACCCGACGAATGCTCATGGCCGCTTGCGACTTTGGCATAGGAGGAATAAGGGGCTAACTAGTGTAAAGCTTGCAGTGCTGGCAGGGGAGTACCGGATTGCTCTTGTCCTGGGGAGAAGCGGTGGCCAGACTCAGGGCCTTGGTGTCTCGGACCCTTGGGCGCGCAAGTGGCAAAGGCGCAAAGGGCCATGGGGTTGCTTGGCAGGTGGCAGTTGGCTTGGGTGGTGGCGTGGGGGATGTGGACAGCCGGAGGGTGCTCGGGTCCCGGGTTGGTCCTGGCTCCCCAAGTCATGGTGCTGGAACCCAATCCTATGCCCGTCGGCCATGTGGATCACCAGCTCCTGTGGCAAGCGGTGGTGGACACCGTGGACGATTACTTTCGCATCCGCCGCGAGGAGCCTGTGCGACGCTTCGGCAATGTGTTGACCGAAGGTCAGTTGGAAACCTATCCACTGGTCAGTGCCACGATTTTGGAGCCTTGGCGTCGGGACACGGTGACCCGATACGACCGTTGGGAAGCCACACTGCAAAGCATGCGTCGTTGGGCTCAAGTGCGAGTGATTCCAGCGGGCGAAGGATTCCAGGTGGAAGTGGTGGTGTACAAAGAGCTGGAAGATGTACGGCGTCCGGAGTTTTCCACAGCCTCAGACGCCGCTTTTCCTCACACGGGCGCTTTGCAGCGACTGGTGGAACCTTTGAACGAGCAGCCCATCCACCAAGGCTGGATCCCCCAAGGGCGCGACACGGCTTTAGAGCAGGAGATCTTACGCCAGTTGCGGCGTCGTTTGGGAGTGTAAAAAAGCGGCTCTCCGCGTTCGCCTGAGAGCCGCCGTAAGGGGGATGTCCCAACAGGGATCGCACGATCAGTGATGCCTTCGGTGCACATGCACTTTGTAAGTACCGTCGGCGAAAAACCGCACTTTGACCACCGGACCACCGGGCCAGCGATACCGTCGCACCTGAACGCCCACCAGCGGCTTGCGACACTTGACCTCCGGAGGGCACTTGGCCACGCACTTGGGCAAGCACACCGGCACGGTGATCTTGCAACCGGTGCACGGATGGCACATCTCCAGCTCCACAGTCACTTTTTCGCAGCAACAGGGCTTGCAAGGCCGGCAACCACAAGGCTTGCAGCGCCGGGGAGCACAAGGATGGCACCGGACATGGCACGGCTTGCAAGTCCGCGGGCAGCAATCCGAGCCGCGAAACGCCAAGGCTCGGTCGGCAGATCCCCAAGCCAGCCCCACTGCCAACGCCACTCCTACAATCAGCCCACTTCTCATCGTCGCGCATCCTCACAACTGGAGTCCAAAACCGAAACATGCCCTTCCTGCTTAAAAGATGGCGTTTGGGAAGACTTTGGCAAGTGCCCAGATGGGGTAAATTGGTTAGTTTTGGAAAAGAAAGTCCATTTGCCACTGGTTTTGGGTGGTTTAGGGAGGTAAAAACTATACAGTTGTCCTAGGTGTGCGTATTGGCACAGCAAGGGAAGTCCACCCAAATGGCTCAGATCGCGTTTGCCGCATAAACTTTCTGCCCCCTGCGAGCCGAAGAATCCTAAAGAGTTGCTTGATCCTAGCCCCGTAAGGGCTTAGCATTGAAAAAAAGTTGCCCCAAGGGGATGGTCTGATGCGCCAAACATTCCACTTCTACCTGGGTTCGCAGCGAGGCTGCTGTACCCCGTAGCAGCCGCAGGATCGGTCTGTTCGGCTCTGCATGGCAACAAAACTCGCTGAACTCAGGAGAAGTGGAAATGGCTTCTGATTTTCGGCTCAAGCAGCGACTGCCTCAACTGGCCCAGCAGCTCCTCCAGACCTACCAAGAGGTTGCCTCCATCAACCACTTGGGCCAGCATCCTTTGCCCAACTACGACGCCGTGGAGCAGATCGTCCAGGATCTCAAGGAGGTCATTTATCCTGGTTACCGGCGTCGGGAAGGGTTGCACTTTGGGAATGTGTTGTTCTATGTGGGCGATTTGCTGGAACAGCTTCACGATCGCCTGGTGCAACAGATTGCTCGGGCCCTGCGCCATGAGGACCGTACGCCGGATCCTCAAAACCCGGTGGACTACGAAGCCAAAGCTCAGGCCATTACCTTGGAGTTCTTGGAGCAATTGCCCGAGCTGCGCAAGGTGCTGGCCTTGGATGTTCAGGCGGCCTACGACGGCGACCCTGCCGCCAAGGGCTTGGATGAGATCATCTTAAGCTACCCGGGCGTGGAGGCCGTTACGGTATATCGTCTGGCCCACCTGTTGCACGAGTTGGGTGTGCCGCTCATTCCCCGCATGATGACCGAATGGGCCCACAGCCGTACCGGCATTGACATCCACCCCGGTGCGAAGATCGGACACCACTTCTTCATTGACCACGGCACGGGAGTGGTGATTGGTGAAACTTGCGAAATCGGCAACCATGTCAAGCTCTATCAAGGCGTGACTTTGGGAGCCTTGAGTTTTCCCACCGATGCCGAAGGCAAGCTCATCCGCGGCCAAAAACGCCATCCCACGATTGAAGACCGCGTGGTCATCTATGCCAACGCCACGATCTTGGGTGGCCATACGGTCATCGGCCACGATTCGGTCATTGGATCCAGCGTCTGGCTGACCCGGAGCGTGGAACCCCACACCACGGTTGTGCTGGAAGCTCCACGGCTGAAGATGCGCGGCGCAAACGGTCGCACCAGCGAGTCCTCAACTCAATGCTCGCCCCATTATCTTAATTATCAGATTTAGATTTAGATTTTAAGACCACGCCAGAGTTCGAAGCCGATGGGTGTGCTCTAGAAGTCTAGTTCAATGAAATTGCAATGAAATTCTTTTGAAAAGTGCGTTATGTATCCAGGAGGCCTGAACCCCCTGTTGTGGGAATCGTGCTTCGTGGAGAAAGATGTTCTGGTTATGACTTAGCTTCAACGAAGGAGTTGTCGTTTAGATCAGGTATGTTTTTTTAGTGGGCGTTTTCTGCGGACCAAAAAACATAAAACATCTTTTACTCTGCAACACTTCGGTTTTTACTCAATCTGAAATATTAACCTTTGTGGTAAGACTTGATCTTACTCCCTGGTTGATTGTTTCTGGTGTGCTGCAGTGGCAACCAAGCGGTTTGGTCTGGAATCTTTCTCGTCAGGAAGTCTTGGTATCAACTAGGCTAACCGGCTCGTGCAAAGGTCCGTCCGGGGACAAACGGCACTTGTCAAGCAATTCCTGGCGAAATACGGGCACTTCGGCAGGGGCTTCTATTCCCAAGCGAACGCGGTTGCCACGAATTTCCAGCACCGTGACTGTGATCCGGTCGCCGATACGGATTTGCTGATTAAGCTTTCGGGACAAGACGAGCATGCGTGGCCTCCTTGCAAAGGGGGAAGGACAAACAGGTCCGAAGGGGTTGTGGTTTTTTTCCGATTGGGCAAATTCCATCGGCCGTAAAGATTGTAGCAATCTCGGCGCCCAAAAAAGGAAAATCTAGATACTCCGTGAGTGGCGCACACTAAGTGGTTTTTCGACTTTAAGTTAGGTCATCGCAAATCACTGCTAGCATTGCTATCATTCCCGGGTGGTCATGTACCAAGATGAAACAATTTCCTCCAAGCATCCTGCCGGCACAAAAAAACACCTGCAGCTCGGCAACCACAGGTGTTTGCTGATTTAAGGTCAAGCTGGCCAGTTAGTGTTGATGGCCGGAGTGGTTGTCGGTTCCGGCGGCGGGAGCTGAAGGGGAGAGGGAAGTGCCCGGCAGTTGGCCACTAGGCGGCACATAGCCAGGGGAAGTCGGCACACCGCTGGGGATCCCCGAGGCCGTCCCGCCCGGAAGCGTCGGCAAAGTGCCTGGAATGTAGTCGCTCGTGGAGCCGGGCCGATAAGGCTCGCTGCTGCGACTCGGCGAAGTTGACGGCATTCCAGTGCTCCCGCTGGCAGGTTCTCCCGTGCCAGGCAAGGTGCTTTGAGGTGGTTGGTAGCCACTTTGAGGGGGCTGATAACCGGTCTGGCCCGGCTGATAACCTGTTTGACCCGGCTGGTAGCCTGTCTGGCCGGGCTGATAGCCCGTTTGGCCCGGCTGATAGCTGCTGGATGGTGTAAAACCAGCAGAGCCGGAAAGACCTGTGCTGGGGCCGGAAGTCGGAGCCGCGCTGTTGATTCCGGAATACCCACTTCCTGCGGCAGGGCTTCCACTGGAAGTGGCAGGGGTAGTTGGAGCAGTCGGGTAGTTGTACGGATAACCACCCGTGGTGGCCGCAGGGGGCGAATAGGCACTGCCTGCCGGAGCTACCGAAGTGCCGCCAGGAGTGCCAGTGTAGCTGCCGGCGGTGGATGTGGCCGAACTAGGGGGCTGAATCATGGACGGATAGCCGGTGCTGGGATAGTTGCCAAAAGTGTTGCTCCCGGATGAATACGCACTGGAAGAAGGGGCATAGCCAGTTTGGGCAGTGGTGATCCCACTGGAAGTCCCATAAGAATTGGTCCCATAGCTAGGAGCCTGGGCCATTTGGGCAGTGGTTCCAGGTGTGGACTGGGCCGTAGTGCCCGAGTACGGCTGGGCATTGAGCACTTGAGGCTTGGCCAATTGGGAGGGGAGCTTGGGCGGGGATTGTTGGGCCACGGGAGTGGAATCTTTTTTGTTCCACGGCCACAGCGAGAATCCGCCCGATCCGCCGGTGCTTTGGCACCCTACGGCTCCTGCTGCCAAAAGGGCTGCGATCCATCCGAGCACTGGGTAGCGCATGGTTTTTGGCCCTGACTTATTAGGGTCAACTGGCCCGGCTGCCAACGCCCTCGGCACCGTCCGAAGGCTCCTGTGCATGTTTCGGCAACCCGGACGCGGAAAAAAACCTTTTTTCGGCAAAGTTTCCCAAAACGGTTTCAACGGTGAAGTTGGGCCGGGATTATAGGATCGCGGCCCTGGGGGTCAACGCCAGTTGGGCTCGTTGTGGGGAAAAATCAGGCTTCTTATAATGCCTCCAGCGATAGCACTGCTTCCTTCCCACTGGTTGTCCTACCATGCCCCACACCGTGCTGCTGCCTGTTCGCGTGGGACTGGGCCATGACCGCCATCGCTTGGCCCCGGGAGGACCTTTGAAGCTGGGCGGGGTGGAGATCCCTCACGATCACCACCTCGTCGGCCACAGCGATGCCGATGTGTTGACCCACTCGCTCATTGACGCTCTGCTGGGAGCCAGCGGCCAGGGCGACATTGGGCAACATTTTCCCGACACCGATCCCCGCTTCCGCGACGCTTGTTCCATCAAAATGCTGGAACAAGTGGTGGCCCAACTGCGGCGATTGGGCTATCAGGTGGCAAATGTGGATTGCATCATTTTTGCCCAACGCCCTAAACTGGCTCCTTGGACCCCCAAAATGCAACAGCGTCTGGCCGCTGCGTTGTGCATTGCCCCCCAACTGGTCAACATCAAGGCCAAAACCGGCGAAGGTGTTGGTCTTGTGGGAAGTGGACAAGTCATTGAGGCTCAAACGGTGGTGTTGCTCCGATCATGTTAGAAGCCCAAAAAGCTGCAACTCCCCAATCCAGACAAACTACCCCCTTGGTCCTCTA
>JAJRRR010000158.1 GCA_024279285.1 Planctomycetota bacterium | reverse complement strand
TCCGGGTCGGCATGGAGCCACAACATCACATGCACTCCTTCCCATTGGCCCTCAGGCCCCAAGGGAGCAGCAAACACACACACCAGGGAGCGTTGAGGGCTGAACCAATCCACCGGCCCCCCTGAAGGATCGTACCAGCTTACATCCGGCAAGCCCCCTTCGGCTTCTGGACGACCGCGCAAAAAGTGGGTGCGGCGCACCGCGGGCACCTGACGGCGAAAACGGATCAGTTCCCGAACAAACCGCACCAGGTCCCGATGCTTTCGCACCAACGACCAATCCAGCCACGAAATCTCGTTGTCTTGGCAATAGGCGTTGTTGTTTCCCCGTTGGGTGCGTCGGCACTCATCGCCCATCAGGAGCATGGGCACACCTTGACTGAGCAACAAAGTGGCCAGGAAGTTGCGAATTTGGCGGCGGCGGATGGCTTCCACTTTTCGGCTTCGGGTAGGGCCTTCCACGCCGTAGTTGCAACTGTAGTTGTTGTTCTCTCCGTCGCGGTTGTCTTCCCCGTTGGCTTCGTTGTGCTTGTGGTTGTAGGAGACCAGATCGTTGAGCGTAAATCCATCGTGGGAAGTGACGAAGTTGATGCTGTGATAGGGGCAGCGTCCACTGGGCTCGTACAGATCGCTGGAGCCCGCCAACCGCGTGGCCAGCGCACCGACCATCCCTGGATCCCCGCGCCAGAAGCGTCGCACATCGTCCCGATAACGCCCGTTCCACTCCGCCCAACGCCCACTGGCAAAACTGCCCACCTGGTACGCTCCGGCTGCGTCCCAGGCCTCGGCAATGATCTTGGTATCAGCCAGCAGGGGGTCTTCGGCGATGGCTTCCACCAGCGGAGGGTTGGGCACCAAGTTCCCGTGCCGGTCGCGGCTCAGGATGGAAGCCAGGTCAAACCGGAACCCATCCACATGGTAGTTCAAAACCCAGTGGCGCAGGCAGTGGAAAATCATTTCGCGCACCACGGGATGGTTGCCGTTGAGCGTGTTGCCGCAGCCGGAGTAGTTGCGATAGTTGCCCTGCTCGTCCAGCATGTAATAGACGCGGTTTTCCAGCCCTTTGAAACTGAGGGTGGGCCCACGCTCGTTTCCTTCGGCCGTGTGGTTGAATACCACATCCAGGATGACCTCAATGCCGGCTTGGTGCAGAGCCTGGACCATCTGTTTGAACTCGCGGACTTGGGCTCCCGGGGTGGCGTCCACGGCGTAGCCGCGATGGGGGGCGAAGAAAGCCAAAGGGTCGTAGCCCCAGTAGTTAGGACGCTTACGCGGCTGACCGTTCCAGTCCAGGATGGGAAACTCATGCACGGGCATCAGCTCCACGGCCGTCACGCCCAGGGATTTTAGATACGGGATCTTTTCTATCACTCCCAGATAGCTTCCCGGATGACGCACCTTGGAGTTGGGATGCTTGGTAAAACCTCCGATGTGCATTTCGTAGATGATGGTTTCGGCGATGGGTCGGCGCAGGTGGCGATCCCCTTGCCAGTCGAAGTGGTCGTCCACCACCACGCACTTGGGAGGGCGCAGCACACCGTCGGGGCTGGGCTGAAAATCTCCGGCCAAGGCCAGAGCGTAGGGGTCAATAAGCCGGGCTTGCGGATCAAAGCGGTGGCCGCGCTGAGGGTCCCAAGGACCATCGGCCTGGTAGTGGTACAACTGACCCGGACCAATCCCCGGAACAAACAAGCACCACACATCTCCCCAACGATCTTGTTCCGGGTCAAAATGCAGCACTTCGGCCGGTTCGGTGTCTTCCACCCGATCGTAAAGCAAAACCCGCATCGCCGTAGCCGAACGGCTAAACACCACGAAATACACCCCCCCAGGACGCACAATCGCCCCAAAAGGCAACGGGTGAGTAAAATCCAACGGGGCCTGCTTGCGTTGTTGGCCAAGCACTTCCCCAGGGCTCAGACCCGAGTTGGTCATTCTCTACGCGGATTTTGCAAATGAGACTGGTAGGACGAGCATCCCTGTTTTCGTCCAAAATCGGAGAAAGATTGCACCTTTTGCTGGCATTGCCGATTGTAGGGAAAGGCCCTGAGCTTCAGAACTCAAATGCCTCCGGAGGGGGCATCACCGCTTCCGGTTCGTCGTAGTGCTGTTGTTCAAAGGTGGAAGCTGAGCCAAACCGCATGTAATCCTGGTGCCAAGTGAGGTCCACGGTGCCGGTGGGTCCGTTGCGCTGTTTGGCCACGATCAGCTCGGCTTTGCCCCGCACATCCTC
>JAJRRR010000157.1 GCA_024279285.1 Planctomycetota bacterium | reverse complement strand
TGGGGCCATTGGTCTCTTGGGCCTGTTTCCCCAGGCCTGGAGCGTGACGGTGCGAGTGGGAGTGTTTTTGGCTCTCTATGGGCTGTTTTTCTGTGCCACGGGACTAAACCAACTGGGGATGAACACCCTTCAGGGGAAACTCATCCCCCCACATCGTCGGGGAAGGCTGCTGGCGTTGTCGTCGGTGGTGGGTTCCACCTTGGCTGTGCTGGCTGCGTGGTGGTGGATGCCCCAATGGGTGACGCGTCCTGGAGGATTCGGGGTGCTGTTTTTCACCTCCGGAGCATTGTTTGCCGGAGGGCTGTTGGGTTTGGCCTTGTTGCGCGAACCGGCTCAAGACCCGCCGCAGGATTCCTCCGTTGGGGCAAACGCTCTGCGGGCCCTCTTGGCCCAATTGGGCAGCTATCCCAGTTTTGCCACCTTGTTGGCCATCACCATGCTGTTCAGCAGTTCGTTGTTTCTGTTTCCTCACTATCAGGCTTTGGCCCGAGAGCACTTGGGACTGGGTGGGGTGCAACTGATGGTTTGGGTGGTGGTGCAAAATGTGGCCTTGGGTTCCGTGGGGGTCGTGGTAGGCACTTTGGCTGATCGGCGGGGTACGCGATTGGCTTTGCGAGTGTTGTTGTTTTTGGTAGCGTTGGGGCCGCTTTGGGCCGTGGCGTTGGGATATGGCTGGGTACCTCAACC
Source organism: Planctomycetota bacterium (assembly GCA_024279285.1). Lineage (GTDB taxonomy): Bacteria > Planctomycetota > Planctomycetia > Pirellulales > S012-138 > S012-138. The sequence goes on along the minus strand of JAJRRR010000157.1, from coordinate 1,857 downwards.
CGCCCGATGGTTCTGGACTGTGTTTATCCTCTTGGGTTTTACTCCAGTGACGATCCGCATGCTGGCCAACTACACCCTGGAACTGGTCCCCGCAGCCGAGCATCCCCGGTTCTTGAGTGTGGTGAATTTTTCACTGGCGGCTCCGTTTGTGCTTTCGCCGCTGGTGGGCTGGATGATAGACCTGTGGGGCTATGGGATCGTGTTTGTGGGGGTGTCGGTTTTGCTGTTGACGGCCGCCGGACTCACCTTTTTGCTGGAAGAACCACGCAAGCAACACCCAGGGCCCCTGGTGCCAAGTCCCCTGGGCCAGCAAAACGAAGTGCTCCCCTAGACCAAGCCAAACCTACTCCTACCCCAGCCAGGAGAACAACCATGGTCCTGGTTCGGCACTTGGTAGAGTTTCTCCAACAACAAGCTCCGGTGGAACTGGCCCAGGATTGGGATAATGTGGGCTTGTTGTTGGGCTCGCAGGACCAACCGGTAGTGCGGGTGATGACCTGCTTGACGCTGACGCTCTCCGTGGCTGAAGAAGCGGTGGACCGGGGAGCTCATCTGGTGTTGACTCACCATCCTATCCCTTTTCGCCCTCTGGATCGCATCACCGACGAGACCCCCACCGGCGAAGTGTTGTGGCTTTTGGCCCGATCCGGCGTGTGCGTCTATAGTGCCCACACGGCTTTTGACGATGCCCCCGGGGGCATCAACGACCAACTGGCCCAAGCCCTGGAACTCATACAAGTGGAGCCTTTGGTTCCCCAGGCCGAAGGCAACTTGTCGGGTCAAGGCACGGGTCGGGTAGGTCGGCTCCCGCAGCCTCTCCCCTTGGCCACTTTGGCCCAGCGGGTAAAAGACATCCTGAAAATCCAGCAGCTTCAAGCCGTAGGAGATCCCCAACGCCAGGTGCAACAAGTGGCCATTGTTTGTGGAAGCGGAGGCCAATTGCTTCCAGATGTTGTAGCCCGAGGCTGTGAGGTGTTCCTCACCGGAGAGATGCGATTCCACGCGTGTCTGGAGGCTCTGGCCCAACGCATCTGCGTGCTCCTGCCAGGGCACTATGCCACGGAGCGTTTCGCCATGGAAAATCTGGCCCAGCAGGTAGCCCAGCGGTTTCCGGAGCTGGAGGTTTGGGCCAGTCAGGTGGAGCGGGATCCTTTGTACTGGCTTTAGCCCCTTCCAGGAGAAAAACGCGTGAAAAAGCAAATCCTTTGCTGGTGGTTGGTGGCGGCCAGTTGGTTGGCAGGGTGGGCTGTGGCTGCCGGACCTGGTTCCCCTGAGCTGGTTCGGGTGCGCTACAATCATCCGGGGCTGGTGGTGGACTTGGGCGTGGGGCTTTGGGCCTGGCCGCTTCCTATGGATTGGGACCACGACGGCGATCCGGACCTGGTGGTCTGTTGTCCTGATGTCCCTTTCAATGGCACCTGGTTGTTTGAGAACACCGGCTTGACCGATCCGGCCACGGGGATGCCGGTGTTGGAGCCGCCGGTGCGAATTGGTCCGGGACGAAAAAATCTCTGCCCTTCTTATGTTCAAGGCCAGGTGCGCGTGCTGGAACCAGGCCGAGAGTACCGACATTTTCGCCGCCATCGATTCGCTCGTCCCCAGAGGCTTCCCCTCCCTTCCAATGTGCACGGCAAACCGGTTCGGGCCAATCAGTGGAAGTGGGCCGATTACGACGGCGATGGCCAACTGGATCTGATCATCGGTGTGGGCGATTGGACCGACTACGGTTGGGACGACGCCTACGACCGTCAAGGCCGGTGGACCCGGGGACCTCTACACGGTTATGTGTACCTGCTGCGAGGACTAGGCCCTGGCCACGGGTTCGCCACGCCGGTTCGGCTTCGCACTCAGCAAGGG
>JAJRRR010000156.1 GCA_024279285.1 Planctomycetota bacterium | reverse complement strand
CTGTGGCATGACCACGGCTTGGGCCTATTTGATGCATGGGCACCTTTGGCAAGCCTTGAAGTCCAACACCGGAGGGGTGCTGCTGTGTGTGATGGCACTGCTGGCAGCTCCCTGGATGTTGATTTCCGCCTTGCGTGGAAAATGGGTTCTTGCTATTCCCAGCGAGTCGTGGCTGCTGGTGGGTTTGGGAGCTTTCGTGGCTGTGACTTTGACCGATTGGTTCGTGAGGCTGTGGCTCAACTAGCATAAAGAAATCCAAGGAGGCAAGGATGCCCCGAGTGCCAATGCTTCTCTGGCTGGCTGTGGCTGTGAGTTTGACCGGATGCACGCAAGCCCTGTTCACGGCAGCTTATTTGATCCGAGGGAACGATGAACCTGCGGAGTTTGACGGACTCAAGGGAAAGCGAGTGGTGGTGGTGTGTCGGGCTCCGGCTACGATGAATCCCGATCATGCCTTGGCCACACACGCCTTGGCTCGCAGAGTTTCCCAACTGCTCCGACGCCATGTGTCCAAAATAGAAGTCATCCCTTACGAAAAGGTGGCCCAATGGATTGACGAAAACACCTGGGACGAGTTTCCCGAAGTGGGCCGTGCCTTGGGAGCCGAAATGGTGGTCGGAATTGACCTGATGGACTTTGGGCTGTATCGCTCCTCAACGGTGTATCAAGGTCGGGCCGATTTGAGCATCACCGTGTATGACCTGACCCAAGGAGGAGAGGTCGTCTATGAAAAATCCCCTTTGCGTATTCTTTATCCGCCCAACACGGGCATACCTACGACGGTGCCTCGGGCTCAGTTTCGCCGGGTGGTGGTCAATGTGATTGCCGAAGACATCGGCGCGCTGTTTTACCCTCACGACCGCACTCGCAGTTTTGCCCGAGACGGTACGGCGCTTTCCATCCAGTAGTGACGCTCAAGAGGTCGCTTCTTCCGCAGGGCCTCCGATGACTGGGTTTTCCAACACGCCTATGGGGGAGATTTCAATCCGCACCACATCCCCCGCCCGAAGCGTAAAGTGATCCGGCGGCACAAGCCCCGTGCCGGTCATCAACAACACCCCGTCGGGAAACGCATTGTCGCGGAACAGATATTCCATCAGGTTTTCCACGCTTCGGGCCATTTGGTCCACGCCGATAGATTCTTCATAAACCACCTGACCCTCGCGGCGGATGGTCATGCTGATGGTGAATTCCTGAACCGGGGGGGCATGTTCGGCCGGAAGAATCCACGGCCCTACGGCACAACTGCCTTGATAGACTTTGGCCTGAGGCAAATAGAGCGGGTTTTCGCCCTCTATGTCCCGAGCGCTCATGTCGTTCCCCACGGTGTAGCCGACCAGTTTTCCCTGGGAATTGATTACCAGGGTGAGTTCTGGTTCGGGGACGGTCCAATGGGAATCGGCTCGCACGCGCACCGGCTGGCCTGGGCCCAAGGTGCGAGCTGCCGTGGCTTTGAAAAACAGCTCAGGCCGCGGGGCCGTATAAACCCGATCGTAAAAAGTGGCTCCTTGCTCGCTTTCTTCCATCCGGGCCGTGCGGCTGCGACGATAGGTCACCCCTGCCGCCCAAACCTCCTGGGCATCCACAGGAGACAGCAGCTCTACTTTCTCTAACGAACACTTGGCCAAGGGAGAGCGTCGCAACTGCTCCAGGGTTTCCATCAGAGGTGCTTGCTCCAGCAGGTCACTTAGCCCACCAAGGGGCAAGTCCAACGCTTCCACTTGTTCCTGCTGGATCACGGCAGGGACCACTTCGCCATTGGGCAAACGCACTCTGGCCAGATAAATCATCCCGACACGCTCCTTGAAAATCGCGGACTACTGTTGTCCCAACTCCAGCCGGCCCAAGGGAGTATAGATGGGCCCATGACGGCTCAACTGACTGGCAAACACCACGGCCTCTTCCACCCACATGCAACCCGGTTCAAAGTCCATCCATTGATTCAGTGCTTCGGCCAGGCGTTGCATGTCCGGGCCGGCTCGCTTGACCCGACCAATGGTCAAATGAGGTTCATAGGGTCGGGTTTCCAGGGGGTAGCCCAACTCCTGTAACCGGAGGTCCAGTTCGCTTTGGAGCTGGACGAGCCGTTCAGATCCGCGGCCCACTCCCACCCACAGCACCCGTGGACGCTCCAGCCGGGGAAACGCGCCCAGGCCTTTCAGTTCCAGCTCAAACGGGTCGTAGCTGCTCACAGTTCGCGCCACCGCTTGGCACACCAGCGGCACTTGCTGGTTGTCTATCTCGCCCAGGAACTTGAGCGTGATGTGCAGGTTTTCTTCTTCCACCCACTTGACCGCCGCTTGGGTGGACTGGAGGCGGCGAATCAGTTGACGCACCTCCTGCTTCACTGCAGGAGCCAGTTCCACGGCCACAAAAGTTCGCACGCGGTTGCGCATCGCTTGGCTGCGGAAATGGTCAGCAAGGGGTCAAAAGGAAAGCATTTCGCGGTATCGGGCCATACGGTCTTCCACATCCTGGCGAGTGATGCTGCGCAGGCGGTCCAAGCTGAAATCCTCCACGGCAAAACTGGCCACGACGATTCCGTAGGCCATAGCCTTTTTGAGCGTGGCCGGGTCCAGCCGATCCTCCCGGGCCAGATAGCCCAACATCCCCCCGGCAAAACTGTCCCCAGCTCCCGTGGGATCAACCACTTGGGGCGTGGGAAAAGCAGGTAGCACATAAGTTTCGTGAGCACTGAAGAACATGGCTCCGTGCTCGCCCTTTTTGATGACCACAAACCGAGGGCCTAGCTTCAGCACTCCTTGGCCGGCCCGAACCAGGTTCTCATCATCCATCAGCAACCGGGCTTCGGCATCGTTGAGCACCAGCCCGTCTATCCGACGCAATAGCTCCAGCAGCTCATCGTGATGCTCACGAATCCACAGGTCCATCGTGTCGGCCACCACCAGGCGAGGCCCGGTCAGTTGGTCCATCACAGCCAATTGGGTTTCCGGAGCCCCGTTGGCCAGGAAGACATACTTGCTTCTCCGAGCCTGTTCGGAGAGCTGAGGACGGAATTGGGCCAGAACATTCAGGTGCACTTCGAGGGTTTCGCGGTCGTTCATGTTGGGCAGGTATTTGCCGCGCCAGCGGAAGGTTTTTCCGCCCGGGATGACTTCCAGTCCGGAGGTGTCTATCCCTTGCTGCTGGAGCAAAGTGGTGTGTTCCTCAGGCCAATCCTCACCCACGGCTCCCAACAACTGCACTGGGGAGAAATAGCTGGCCGCGTAGGAGAAAAACACGGCCGATCCCCCCAGCACATCCTCCCGCATCCCTTGAGGTGTCTCCACCGTGTCCAAAGCCACCGAGCCAACCACCAGAAGCGGCATGGGTCTCTCCTTGAACAACCGGGAAAGGCAGGGCCCGGCGGCGATTATGGGCCACGAACCCTATGCAGACAAGATACCCAAGCAGATTCCCTTCTTGGGCTGGCACGGAGAGCCAACTGTGGCAAAATGGAAGCGTTTTCCTGGGTTGGCTTTTTGTGGCTCCTGAGGGAGTTTGCCGATGCCTTCGTTTTCCCACCCCCGGCTGGAACAAATCGCCGAGAAGCTGGAAGCAGGACGGCGTTTGGGTCTGGAAGACGGACTGTTTTTGTATTCCCCGGAGGTGCATTTGAACGAGCTGGGCCGCCTGGCCCACCAAGTCCGGCTCAAGTTCAACGCTCGGCGCACTTACTACAACATCAATGTGCATCTGAATCCCACCAATGTTTGTGTTTATCGGTGCAGTTTTTGCGCGTTTCGGGCCGATTTACGCGACCCTCGTGGTTATGTCATGGATGATGAGCAAATCCTGGCCCGAGGAGCCGAAGCCCAACGCATTGGAGCCACTGAGATGCACATCGTGGGCGGACTGCACCACCAACGCAAGTACGACTGGTATGTGCACCTGATCCGCATCCTCCACGATGCCTATCCCCAACTCCATCTAAAAGCCTGGACGGCGGTGGAAATCCACTGGTTTTGCCACATGACCGGAAAAACGGCCCAAGAGGTGTTGGAAGACATGATTGAAGCCGGGCTGGGCAGCATGCCCGGCGGCGGGGCTGAAATCTTTCATCCCCAAGTGCGCCACCAAATTTGTGAACACAAAGCCGACGCCGATCAGTGGCTCCACATCCACCGCACCGCCCATCGGCTCGGATTGCGGACCACCTGTACGATGCTCTATGGGCACATAGAAGACGCCTACCACCGCGTGGACCACCTTTTGCGGCTGCGAGCCTTACAGGACGAAACCGGAGGCTTTCTGACTTTTATCCCGTTGGCTTTCCATCCGGACAACACCCGATTGAGCCACTTGAAAAAACCTTCGGCGTTTTTGGACCTGAGGACGATTGCCATCAGTCGCCTGATTTTGGACAACATTCCGCACATCAAGGCCTATTGGGTTATGCTGGGCGTGGGCACGGCTCAGACGGCCCTCAGCTACGGAGCGGACGATTTTGACGGCACGGTGCGGCACGAGCGGATTTATCACGACGCCGGGGCTGATACTCCCCAAGCCCTGGATGTCTCTTCCATCTGCCATCTGATCCGCGAAGCCGGTTTTGAACCAGTGGAACGCGACACTCTTTACCGGCCTGTGGTCCGCAACGGCACCTGCTGGCACCTGGCCCACTCCGAACCCGACTCCGCACGCACCCAACCCCTGGCGAACAAACTTGCCGAAGCAGAGCCCCTGACCAGTTCTTAAACCCAGCCGTACTGGGTTTTGACAGCCCGTTGAAAAACGCAAGCCTGGGAGGGCGAGGCTCCTGCCGAGCCGCTTGTTTTCGGGATTTACGACAATTCCTGAAGCAAGTTTCGGCTTGAGGAGGACTTCTTCAACGGGCTGCTAACCCAGGATTGAACCAGGGTTTCTTCAAGCGGTGCTTCTTCGGGAACGAGCCCCCTCCCGAAGTTTCTGGAGATTGAGAATCTCAGCTACTTCAAACTTCGGAGGCACTTCGTCAGGCACAGGACGCATGCGGATGATCGGTGGGAAATATCCGCACAGTCCATGCAACATTGCGAGAAGGGTTGCTGTGATAGGAGCAAAGCCAGGCGGATTGATCAACAACGGGACAGTTTGCCACTGGCGAGGCGTTAACGGTACTTGATCTATCAAGCTTCCCACTTGATCGGTGTAGCTTGTGTGTTCATCAAAATGAACTGTGATGTCAATAACTTTATCAATTTTTTCTCCTGTAAGTTTTTCAATTTGGCTCACATGATCTTGTGTTAAGGGATGGGCAAAATTGACGATAACCACCTGTTGGTCCTTGCTGCCCATTTGTTGGTCCTCGTGAATTGTCGTCGGCGAGCTGATTTCATCTTCCCATTTTTGCAGTAGCCGATCCAATTGATTATTAAACCACGATCGCTCTTGAGGATCCCGATTAAACCCTGCATGAAGGATGTCGTTTCGCACTTCGGCGACAGGATCGGGATGTTGGGGATCGTGTCGGAAAAGCCACTGGTTTTCTGCCTCTTGGCGCGCCTGAGGGTCAAATTCGCTGGTGCCTGGCCAGTCGGCTCGGTTGTCGGCCATCATGGTGATCCACCCTTCGCGCAAGGTGGCAACGGCCTCGGCCAAGTGGCCCAATCGTTTATATAGTTTTGCTAATGCCAATAGCGCCAATTGGCCTTTTTGTTCAGAGAGTCGAGCACCGTGGGTCTGGAGAGGCTGAAGCATTTCTTCTATACGCTTCAAGGCTAGCTTCAGCGGAGGAATTTGTTGAACTTCTTGTTGGACTTTACTTATGGTCTCTTGCAGAAGCAGAACGGCGCTTTTGGGATGCCGGTCGGTTCCCACCAAAAGGGAGGCCACCCGAATCGCCACCAGGTCGTCGCCAAATCTTTTAAAGGCGTTGCCCAGTTGAGCCAGTTGAGGGGTGGGACCTTGTCGTCCAGAAAGTGCCCAATCCTTTCTCAATGCCCTGCCTAATTTCTCCGTAGATTGAGCCAAAAGGTCTGCGTTCCCGGTGCGCAGGAACATAGTCAGATCATAAGTCCAAGACAAGGCTTCTATGAATGCAGAAAGTTCACGAATCGGAGTAGCAGTTTGCCCTTCCTGAAACTCTCCATAATAAACATGTACATTCGGAGGATTCTCCACCACATATTGCACAAACTGAACGCATGCCGATGCCAAAAATGGCTGGGAACGAAACCCATGAGTGATGTCCAGTGCCACTTCCGAAGGCGGACCGTTCCCTTGATCCTGGTGCAACAACTGAACCAGGACATCAAAGATTTCCCACATTTCTTCAGGGGATTGGCCTTGGGGAATCTGGCGCCACTGAGGCTCAGGCTGGCGCGATTGGCAAAGAGCTTCCCGAAGTGCCGGTCCGTTGGCAGCCCTTGCTTGTGAGGTAGCGACTATAAAGATCTCCGCAGGTTTCAACAACTCAGCTAAAGCACAAACGACAAACTTTGTTTTTCCACTACAATGACCTTCTAGTTCAAAGACTGTTTCTTTATAAGGTCCGATCCCTAAAAAACTCACTAATCGCATTGCCCCACTTCCTCACTTCGTTACAGGAGCTAAACGGGCAATAGAGTTGAACCTATTTTCTTGATACCTAGAACTTCGTCAAGCGTTTGATGAAAATGGACTCTCCAGCAACAGCAGGCAAAGTGGGCTACTACTGTTCCCATCCCTGGCTCCGCAGGGCTTCGGTGCTTTGCGTCAGCACTTCCAGATGGTCTTCCAAGGCTTCGCGCATTTTTCGGGTCTTTCGCAAAATATTCTCAGCATTTCTGTTGATGGTTGAGGACCAACGGAGGATCTCGTCTAGGGTGTTGAGTTGGGTTTCAATCACGCGGATTTGTTCTTCCAGTGCTTCTAGTTCTTGGGCGAATTCGGCCTGATATTGTTCCTGGCGGACACACAAGGCCCGGGCCACCGCAAATGCGGCTTTGAGATTCACATCGGTGTAGGGATCTTCGGGATTCCAGCAGACCAGAATCCTGTCCCCGTATCGTGCCAAAGGATCCAATTCATCGGGAGCCACATCTTGGCGAAAGACGAACACACCGATTTGGGCTTCGCGGTTTTCCAGGGCTTTGTCCAGTTCTTCCAGGGCTTTTTTGATGGTGTAGCCTTGTTCGGCTTTGCATTCCCAGACGATTCGGGCCTCGGGGGCGGCGCTGTCGGACCCCAGGGTGATGACAATGTCGCCCACTTTGCATCGGGAAACCGCCCCTGTGGTGTCACCGACATTCTCAGCCACATCGTTGTGCTGGGAAGCCAGGCGGCTGAGGAATTCATACACCACCTGTTCAAACTCCAGGCCGTGCTTGGTGGTTTGTTGTTCCACCTGGCGTCGCACATGCAGAGATTGCAACGCAGCCTGCACCTCGGTTTGGAACTTGTGCTGAGCCTCTTGGGCCTTGTGCAACTGGTCCAGCAGCTCACGGCGGAGTCGGGCCAAAGCGGAGTTCTCCATGTCCAACGAGAACTCGGCCGTGATTTGCTGTTGGGCCTTTTCCACTTTCCGCACCAGGCGCGAAAGAGCGCTGTCTTCCTGGTCCAAAGAAAACTCCTTGACCACTTCGTCAATTTTTTCTTCCAGGTCTTCAGTCAACTGGCCGTGATGCTTTTGCAACTGCTGGATAAACCGCGACAACGCTCCTTCGGCGTTGTCCAGGGAGAACTCCCGGAGCACCGCTTCGCGCTGTTCCTTGAGTCGTTGTTCTATTTCGTTGCGGAACTGAGCAATCAAACCATCGTGTTGGTTCTCTGGGTCCAGAAGCCGGAACAGACGACTTTCCTTGCCCACGAACTGGTCTAACACCTGAACCAGCTCGGAGTTTTCGCTGCCGATTTTTTCGCGTAGGAACCGTTCCAGCTCTCCGTCCTTGGCCAAGAGGCGTTGGACGCGTTCCTGGAATCGGCCGGTGTTGGGATCGAAGTACTCGCGGAGGGCTTGTTCCACTTGTTTTTGGACACTTTCGGCGTGATTTTTGAAGTGCTGGGCCAGTTGTTGAAGCAACTGTTGGCTCTCGTCGCGCAGGCGTTGCACATCGAGTTCTCCGCGCACCTGGCGCAAGGCCAGGATTCCTACCCGCAGAGCTCCCAAAGCGTACTCCTGGCGAGTTTCTTCCGGCACTTTGCTGAGTTCTTCGATGACATCCTGATCCTGGATGTTCAGAGTCAGGACCATCTGGGCAGGTGGGGTCCGCCGGGCGACCGGTTTGACAGGAGTGGGTTCCATGTGTTTTTGACTCCCCGTTAGAGGCAAAAAGCTGAGAAAGTTGAAGTTATCACGGCCAGGGCACGCTGGCCAGTAAATACAACGGACAGACGGGACATTTTCTGACACATGTGCTTGCAGCCCCAATTGGATGCAATGCCACTAAACTCCACCCTTGGGGCGTCCGAAAGTTTTGGTGTAGGACTCTGTCAATCAGGCCGGATCGGAGAGGAGCTGCTTCCATGGATGCTTGCTGCGCAGCGGGTGCTAGCAGTCTCCGGTGGTCTTTTGTGGTGTGGATGAACCGCTCGGGGGAGTTAATGGAGCAGACTTTGCTCTCCGTGCTCCAGCATGCCCCCCAGCAAAGTGAGGTGCTAGTGCTGCTGGATGCCCCTTACGAAGATCCCTACGAGCTGGAAGGAGAGGTGCGTTTTGTTCGTGCTCGGGGGTCTTGGGCCCAAGTGGCCAATGCCGCTTTGCTGGCTGCCAGGGGGGAATGGATTCAGTGGCTTCCGGCTGGGAGCGAAGTGGTAGAAGGGTGGTGGGCCTGGGAATCGGAGGAGTTGGACCAAAAGGCCCTGGGCGTGGTGATTCCCCGAGTGGGGGTGGCTCCCCAAGTGCTCCAAGCCCTCGCACGCCCCGAAGCCCAATGGAACGAATGGATCGCCCTGGAGAGCCTGACTCAAGTCAACTGGGACCATCCGCAGCGTTGGGCATGGGAACTGGCTGCCTTGGGAGTGGAGAGCTTGCCTTTGTTTTGGCGACGCGATGCGTTGTTGCAGCTTGGGGGTTGGCCTGGGGGATTACCTTCCCCTTGGGCGGAAGCGGCTTTGTTGGTCCAGCTCCAGCGCTGCGGACGAACCGTCCTTCACGCTCCGGACTCCGAAGTGCTTTTGCCGTCCCGAGCTGCACTTCGTTCGCTCCTGATCCGACGATGGCATCAGGAGCGGTTGTGGCTGAGCAGCTTGAGCACCTGGGGCAAAGTGGCCCGGGCATGCTGGGGACCAGTAGCCTGGGCTATGCAAACGGTGCGTAATCTCCGCATGAGGGAAATCCCGGCTCAGCTTGCAGCGACCTTGGGAGCGTGGTTTACCTATCCTTTGCTTTCCCCAAGGCCCCTTTTGCCTCAAGTTGGTTCTTCTTCAGATACCGCACCGGAAAAAGCGGTTTCCACTCAGGTTTCAAGCTCTGAGGTTCCGATGCGTCGGGCAGCATAGGGGGTTTCCCTGAACGAAAGCTCTCACCGGGGCCTTTTTGCATTGGCGTGGGCAAGGGCGGCACTGCGCAGTTGACCGGCATTGCCCGGGAAAGATGAAGCGTGGTAGGTTGAAGAAAAGAGGAAACCCGGGGCAAAACAAACCGGCTGGGAGATGGCCCATGTCCATGTTCGAAGACCCACGCTATCGCTGGCGCGAAACCTACTTTGTGCTTTTTCCGCGCCGCAACCGGCCCGCGGCCGATGCCCTGCAAGCCGCCCTGG
>JAJRRR010000155.1 GCA_024279285.1 Planctomycetota bacterium | reverse complement strand
CTTGCTCAAGAAAATCTCAATGCTTACGACAACATCACTTTGCTTCATCAAGACGCCCTGAAAAACAAGAATCAATTAGACCCAGGGCTACTTCAGCAGGTGGAGTTCCAACTGGCCCGAAGCCCTCAAGGACGATTTTTGCTTGTAGCCAACTTGCCTTACAATGTGGCCACACCGGTCATCAGCAACTTGTTGGGACTGAAGCGCCCTCCGGAACGGATGACCGTGACGATTCAAAAGGAGCTGGCCGAGCGGGTGGTGGCCTCTCCTGGCACCAAAGACTATGGTTCGTTGAGCATTTGGGTGCAATGTCAAGCTCGACCGAAAATCTTAAGAACCATGCCCCCTTCGGTGTTTTGGCCTCGTCCTGAAGTCAGCTCGGCCATCCTGCAAGTGGAGTTTGACCCTCAACTACGCTGCCGAATTGATGATTTAGATTTTTTTCATCAATTTGTACGCCAGGTGTTTTTACATCGTCGCAAGTTTCTGCGGAGCGTGCTTCAAAGTCAGTTTCGCAAACAAATGCCTAAATCGCGTGTGGACGAAATTATGAGCGAGCTAGGGCTCCCACCTCAAACTCGGGCCGAGGAGCTTTCGGTGGAGGAGTTTATCACCCTGGCTCGGCGTTTCAGCCAAGAGGTGAAATCTTAACGCTCAGACGAGTTGGCAGAGCGCTTTTGGCGGGCATAGCGAATGCGACGGTTGATTTCCTCGATGAGCTGCTTGGCGGTGTAGATGCGACCGGTAGGTTCGTGGAAGTTTTTTCCTCCAGGGACTCGGGTCAGCATACGCCGCAGCTCCCTGCCACCGGAGGCGGAAGTCATGTAACCGATCAGACGATGTCCGCCTGGTTCGTTGATTATTCGGGCAAGGATTTTCTTCCCGTCCGGAATTCGGATCAAACGGTCCAGCACATCGTAGGCTTGTTCGTATTGACTGATTTTTCGCATGAAGCGTCGTCCCCGGGAGGTGTAGAGCTTTTGGGCCAGATAGTCCTCTTGGGAAACGACGCGGTTGATGATGGTCTGGGGACGAGGCACCTTCCACCCCTTGCGACGAAATTGCTTGAAAAGCTCCTGAACCTGATGCCGCAGGATGAGCCCCCCGGGTTCGTAGTCCTCCTGGGAAGCAAAGAACCGTTCCACGGCTTGCTTGACTTGGGCAGGACGAGGGTAGCGGAGCTTGGGGCCTGATCCTCCCCAAGCAGGAGCGATCAGCCCTAGAATCAAAACCATACTGACCCAAGCTTGCTTCCACATCGGAAACTCTCCCCAAGACCGGAATGCGCCACAGCCTCTGCAAAAAATGTAGCTCATACCCTCCCAGGATGTCTTTCAACGCCGGTAAGGGGGTGTGTATTGGGCCACCTGGTCCCGAGGAACAAACTCAAACACATCGTAGCTTCGGGCATAAAACACGCCCCCTTGTGGGTTGACCGGCAACCGCTGATAGCTGACCAAAGCGTAGCGTTTTTGCATCTGCCGAAGCCACCGCTGGATGTGGGGCGTGGCTTTGTGAGGCTCCGGACCCACCAGCACCACGCATCGCAGGGGGTGTTGGGCCGAAATGGCCGACCAGCGAGGGGGACGACCAGTGCGGTGTCGGGCCGAGTAGAGGTGTTTGTAGCACTCAAACTCGGCCATAAACCACATCCTTTGCTCAGGATAGACCCGAGGAGAAAGCTCCTCCTGGGCACAGACCAGTTCGGCCCCTTGGGCCATGTGGGTCCAGAACCACCGGGCAAACTGATCATGCGTGCGGTCGTAAGGTGTTTTGTAGGGCTTAAGCAGGAAGAATGCTCCCACGGCCATCCCCAGGGCAAACAATCCCACCGCCACGGATCGGAGCATCCTGGGAGCTCGGGCTTGGGCCACTCGGCTCACTGCCACGCTCCAGCCCAACGCCGCCACCGTGCAAATCAAAGGAGCCAAATACAAAGCCGTGCGCACCGCAAACCCATACGGATAGCGCCGCAGGGCGGAAGCCACTAAAGCCAGACCAAACGGTACCAGTACCAGCACCAGCAGCACTCGGTGCTTGCGACGAGCACCGAGAACCCCAAGTCCCAGCAAAAACCCCAATGTGGTCAAAGTGCTGCCGCCGTTTTTCCCGCCCTGGGGATAGGAGAACATGCGTCCAAAATGCACGCGCAGGAGCCACTGCGGCACGCGCCAAGGCTCCTGCCAGGGGAGGAAGGCTTCGGCCCAATACCTTCCCACCCCTTGGCGTACCTCTGGGGTGGAATGGGGCTGAATAAATTTCACGAGCAGAACCAAAAACGCCGCCACCAACACCAGGTTATAGACTGCCCAAGCTGTCCATGCCCGAGTGCCCAACTTGCGGCATAGCAACATGGCCAGCACGAAAAGACTTATCCCACCGGCCACAAACACCCCAGGCAACGAAAACACCAAAGCCACCGGCACTACAGCACACAAGGTCCAAAGCCATCGGAGCTGTTCCGGACGGCGAAACCACTGCAAGGCAAGCCCCAGCAGCACCACCGAAACCAGCAACTCACAACTGTATTGCTTCACTTCGGCTCCGTAGCGAATGGGGTAATAAGCCACGGCCATCGTGCCGGTGGCCAGCACCAGCGGCCATCCCCGAAGCACCCGAGAAGCCATCCATACAAATCCCCCCAGGGCCGCCAACGAGCAGAGGGTGGGAAACAGGTGCAAGCTCCAAGTGGAAAATCCCAACAGCTTCACCGCCGCCAGCTCTGCCCAAAGGAAGCCCAAAGGAGCGATTTGACAGTACTCCAACGGGCGCAACATGTCGGCCCAACTGCGGTCCAGAAAATTGACCGCTAGCATGCACTCATCGCCCCAGAGCGGAAAAGGAAGCAAGAACCGCACCACACGCAGCGTCACTCCCAGCAGCACCAGCGCCACAAGCCAGCGTCGCTGGGCCGAAGCGGACAAAGGAGGCACCCCGTCAGGATCCACAAACCACTCTTGAATCTCAGGAGAGCCTGAAAACTCTTCGGAGCGATCCCTCATGGCAGCCCGGTAGTTTCTCAATAGCGCATCACTTTCTTCAGCAACCACAGTCCCACGGCTCCCATGACCAGATTGCCCAGCCAAACCACTTGGGGCGGGAGAGTGCCGTTTTTGGCCTGATGGACGCCGAAGGCCAACAGAGGGTAATAAACCACCAGCACCGGCAAGAAGCACAGAAAAAAGCTGCCCATGATCGTCGCGTTGCGTCTTCGGATCGCCACGGCTGAGCCTACCAGAGCAAAACACAGGCAACTAAACCCTCCGGCCCAACGCCGCGGCGGCTCAGTGCGCAAGCGGTGGTAGAGAAAGTACAGATTTTCCCGTTCCAGGTGATTGGTTCGCCATTCTTTGGAAAACAAAGAATCGGTATCTAGACTGACCAGTTGGGTGGTGGCCTTCAGGGCCAGTTCGTCTTCCAGCTCGCGGATTTCGCGTTGCACTTTGATCAGTTCCACCCGAACCTGGCTCAAAGGGAGCCAAGAGGGGCTGGGCGTGCCCACTCCGGCCGCCCCACTGAAGCGGTCCAAGGGGATCTCGTGCTCCATCACATCCGGAAACCGATACGACAACTCCCCCTGAACATCCACTTGCCCGTCGTAGCACCGAAACACCAACACTCGTCCGTCGGAGACCAGTTCGGCGTAGCGACTGTTGATGGTGATGTTCTTTTTGCGTTTGCGGTCGTAGATGGTGATGACCGGCTCGATGAGCCGCTTGCCCTGAACGGCTTTGACATTGATGGAGAAAGCCGGCGTGGTGTAGGAGCGATGAATGCGCAATCGGGAATAAGCGATCTGCTCCATCGCTTCCAACACCACGCGACGCACTCCATTGCGCCCCCAGGAGACGGCAATGTCGCTAAGCAGCACGGTGATGAGGCTCAGGGCAAATGCCAACACATAGCCGGGCACGAGCACCACCAGAGGGCTAATGCCCAAACTTTTCAGAGCCAACAGTTCGTTCGTGCCGGACAGGCGGCCATAGACCACCGCCACGGCAAAAAGCACGGTGGCCGGAATGGTGTAGCGGAGGGCATCTGGAAGCAGGTAGGGGATAAGCCGCAGCAGGGCCGATGCGCCCAGACCTTCCCGAAGCGCTTCGCGTGCCACTCCAAACACCAGCACCAGGGCAGTCAGGCACGCCAAGGCCAACAAGAACACGCGGAGCAGTTCCGCCAACACATAGCGCGGCACGATACGCATCAGGCCCAACATGGCCCCCGATACTGCCCCCGGAAGCCTGCGTGCGTCAAGATCAACCTGACAGGGGCAAGGTTCCCTTGCAGCAACACCTTGAAAAAAATGGGATTTGCACAAACATTACTTTGTGAGTTAATTTAATAATGTATCGCTGCTCTGGCCTTCCCCCGCTCCTGTTGATAAAACCCCCTTTTCGCATTTCCCCTTGCAAGCTTGATTCCGATGAGTTGGCAAGGCTGGCTGGCGTTGGGTGTGGTGTTGGGGCTGTTTGTGCTGCTACAGCGACGCCGCGCTGTAGCGGCCGATTTCCTGTTCCTGCTGGCCTTGTCGGTTCTCACTCTGGCAGGGGTGCTCTCGCCTGCTGAAGCCCTGCGCGGATTTGCTAATCCGGTGTTGTTCACCATCGCTGCCTTGTTCGTCGTGGCCGGGGGGCTCCGGTGGACCGGAGCGCTGGACATGATCGGTCATTGGGTATTGGGCTCAGCCACCTCGGTACGCCAAGCCCTGGTTCGGTTGGCTGGACCAGTGTTGGGACTGTCGGCCTTCACGAACAACACGCCCATCGTGGCTATGCTCGTGCCGGTGGTGGTGGATTGGTGCCGACGCCGAGGCATCTCCCCTTCCCGAATGCTACTGCCCATCAGCTATCTGGCCATCCTGGGCGGCACCTGCACGCTGATCGGCACTAGCACCAATCTGGTGGTCAACAGCTTGCTTTATCAAACCTTTCAATCCAACCAAGATCCCCGGCTGGAGCCTATGCCGCTTTTTGAAATCACCTGGGTAGGGCTGCCCTGTGCCTTGGCCGGGGCAGCCTTTCTGCTGCTGTGGGGATACCGTCGGTTGCCTGACCGCATGGAACTGGTGACCCAATTGGGCCAGCGCCGACGCGAGTATCTGGTGGAAATGCTCGTGCAGCCAGAGTGCCGACTGGTGGGCAAGACGGTGGAGGAGGCGGGTCTGAGGCACTTGCCGGGATTGTTCCTGATTGAAATTGATCGCAATGGGGAGATTATCACTCCTGTGACCCCTGAGGACGAAATCCGGGCAGGGGATCGGCTGGTCTTCACCGGGATCGTGTCCACGATTGCCGATTTGGAAAAAATCCCCGGGCTGGTTCCGGCTGCCGACATGACCTACGAAGTCAATCCCAAGCGTCGCCATCAGCGCCATCTGACCGAAGTGGTCCTTTCGGCCTCCTCGCCAGTGATCGGGTCCACGGTGCGCGAAGCCCGGTTTCGTCAGCTTTATGGAGCTGCCATCGTGGCCGTGCATCGTCAAGGAGCCCGACTCCCCCACAAAATCGGCGACATCCGCTTGGAACCCGGCGATACCCTGCTTTTGCAAACCCGAAGCGGCTTTGCCAAAGCCTTTCAAAACAGTCCGGACTTTTATCTGGTGGCCGATGTAGAAGGGTCCGAAGCTGGGCGGTACGATCGGGCTCCGGTGGCATTGGCCTTGTTGGCCGTGCTGGTGGGGGCCCTGTGGATCAGCACGCTTTGGGGAGGTGCTTCTTGGAGTGCCTGGGCGGCGATGGTGGTAGCAGGGGCCATGATCGCCACGCGCTGCCTCACCGTGGCTCAGGCCCGAGCCGCCGTGGACCTGCAAGTGCTCATCACGATTGGAGCCGCATTGGGATTGGGGCATGCCCTCAGCTCCACTGGAGCCATGCACTCCGTGGCCCGAGGGCTCTTGGATCTCTTGGGCACTTCTTCCCCTTGGGTGGTGCTGGCCCTGGTTTGGGCCCTGACGCTGCTTTTCACCGAGGCGGTGACCAACACGGCGGTGGCGGTGTTCATGTTCCCGTTGGTCTTGGAACTGGCAGCCCAAGGCGGATGGAATCCCCGACCCTTCGTCATTGCTGTGGCTTTGGCCGCCAGTTGTAGTTTTCTCACTCCCGTGGGCTACCAGACTAACTTGATGGTGATGGGCCCTGGGGGTTATCAGCCTCAGGACTACCTTCGGGCCGGAGCCCCGCTGGTGCTGGTGGTTTCGGCTGTGGCCCTGGTGCTGATTCCGATCTGGTGGCCGTTTTAGAGGCGGCTTGTGGCGTGCATCTTGCCTCCGGTGGGGCGTGAAAGTAAGCGCTGAGGCTTATTCCGTGCGCAACTGGCGAGTTGGGACGCGAGAACCGATACAACGGGCAAGCTACGGCCCTAGTCCCCACTGGACGAGTCCAGGCTTCGGCCACCCTTCGGCGAGCCCTGGGTTTCAGCCTGGGGAGGGCGCCAGTGCCGTCAGACACTAAGAGCTTCCGCTCCGGTTCTGAACTCACCGCCGGTGCGGAAGCACAACGCAAGTCGCAATTCGCGGGGCGCAAGCCGAAGTCAAGTTGTCTCCTGCGGCTAAAGCCACAGGCTCGCCCAAGCCCCTTCCCTAACTCTCCTCCTCGCGTAGCGTGCGGATTTTTTCAAGCAGTTGGGCCACATCGTGGTAGGCGAAGTCAATTCCGGCCAGTTCGGTCAGGAGGTTTTCGGCCCGATCCAGGTCCCGAAGCCCCAAGGCCAAGTGGCCCGCCCGATACAACGCCCGTTTGCGAAGCTCCTCTTGGTGTTCCCCGATGGTTTTCAGGGCTTCTTCGTAGTTGGTCATGGCCAGTTTGTACTGTTTGATCTGCTGAAAACACTCGCCTAGGTGGAGGAAGACTTCGCCTTTTCGCTTGGGGTCTTTTCGGGCTTCTTGAAGTTCTTTGATGGCTTCGTGGTATTTGCCTAGGCGTTTGAGTCGCAGTCCCAGCTCAAAGCGGTAGCTGGTTTGGTTGGGGTAGCGTTGAGCTCGGGTGCGGTAGTATTCCAGTTCTGCCAGGAGGAGTTCTCGGGCGGCTTGTTCATAGCGTTGTTTGGCCTCGGGGGTCTTTTCCTCAGAGGCTCGTTGTTGAGCCACGAGGGCGTTTTCGCGCATGCGTCTTAACCGGGCATCTTCCAGCCGTTCACGCACGCTCAGGTCTCCGCCGGAGGCTTCCAGGGCTTTTTCCAGCACTTGCTCAGCTTCGTGGAGCCGGTTTTCGGCCGTGTAGAAGTCGGCCAGTTCAATGTAGTTGGCGATTTCCTCGGGGTGGCGGCGGATGGCCCTTTGGAGCTCTTCTTCTCGGGTGCGTCGGGTTTCGGTGGCTTGAGCGCCGATCATCTGTCCGGCTGCGGCCACATCGGCAGCCGATTGGGCCGACTCGTAGCCCCCTCGGGTGATGGTCTTTTTCACCTGGGCATTGGCCAAACCTTTTCGGGCTTCTTCGTCTTCAGGATTCCCCTTGAGCACCCGACGCCAATAGACCATCGCCTTGTCAAACTGTCCGGCCTGGTCCATGGCTCGGGCCAGATGGCGGTTCAGCTCTACATGGTCGGGGTCGGCCGGAAGCCCTCCGGTCAGATAGGCCACCGCACTTTCGTGATGGCCCAACTCCTGACAGGCTTCGGCCAGGGTGATCAGGGTGCTGATGTCCCAAGGGTTGAGCTGAAGCAGCTCCAGTCCGTGTTTGAACACCAGCGGCCACTGCTTTTTGCGAAACGCGGCCAGCAAGGCGGCTTTGGACTTGGCTCCCCGAATGGCCGCCAAGCGAGCTCCTTTTTTGTTGTTGTTGTAGTACTTCTGCAAGGCCCCCAGCAGGTTTTGCACATAGATGGCGTTTCCAGGATCGCCCTGTACGCACTGGGTCAGCAGCATGGCGGCATACTCGTAGTTTCCCCGAGCCACGCTGCCCGTGGCGTGTTGGAACAGTTGCTGAAGTCGCTTGCGCTGAGTGGGGGAAAGCGAATCGGAGGAGCTGGACTGATTCATCACCGTTGGTTCTTTGCCCAAATAGGGTAGATGGCAGGGGGCATCCGACTGGTCAAACCGCCTTCGGCGCGCCAAACTCAAAAGAGCCTGGCCCTCTAGCCCCCAGGGAAACAGGCTCTAGGGAGCCCAAGGCCAATTTTAGCCGCCGAAAGCCGGAATGGGAAACCGTGTGAACTCCTCCTGTGCCAAAGTCGGCAAGGTCTATTTGGTCGGAGCCGGCCCGGGCGATCCGGGACTGATCACCTTGCGCGGGCTGCGCTGTTTGCAGCAGGCCGATGTGGTCCTCTATGACTACTTGGCCACCCCGCTGCTGCTGGCCCATGTCCCTCCCCAGGCCCAATGCATCTGCCTGGGCAAGCACGGCACCGGACGGCTGCTTTCCCAGGAGGAAGTGAATCGCCTGATGGTGGAAGCGGCGTTGTCGGGCAAGCAAGTGGTGCGGCTCAAAGGAGGGGATCCGCTCCTTTTTGCCCGAGTGGCCCAGGAGCTTCAAGCCCTGCAAGAGCACGGCATCCCGTTTGAAATCGTTCCCGGCATTACGGCTGCGTTGGCTGCAGGGGCTTATGCCGGAGTGCCCTTGACACATCGGGGAGCAGCGTCGGCGGTGGCTTTGGTCACAGGGCATCAGGAAGACCATCCCCAGCAACCGCTGGACTACGCCTCCTTGGCTTCTTTTCCCGGCACGGTGGTGGTTTACATGGGTGTGACCACAGCAGAGCGGTGGACCCAAGGGTTGATGGCCGGGGGGCTGGCTCCGCACACGCCGGTGGCACTGGTGCGGCGGTGTTCCTGGCCGGATCAAGAGGTGATTCGCTGCCAGTTGCACGAGGTAGCTGCGGTGATTGCCCAGCACCGCCTGCGTCCTCCGGTGGTGGCGATTGTGGGTCAAGTGGCTTCGCTGGAGTGTAACTGGCCTGTTCCCACTTTGCCCCCTTTAGCTTCGGCTCGGGTACTGGTGACCCGGGCTGCCCATCAGGCCCAAACCCTGCAACGCCTCTTGGAGCAGCAAGGTGCGCAGGTATGGGTTCAGCCGGCGATTGAGATTCGCCCTCCGGATTCCT
>JAJRRR010000154.1 GCA_024279285.1 Planctomycetota bacterium | reverse complement strand
GCCCCCTTGGGTCTGGATGTCATCGTGGAAAATCACGGCGGGCTTTCGTCCAACGGACGATGGTTGGCCGAGGTGATCCGCCGCGTGGACATGCCCAACTGCGGCACCTTGCCCGACTTTGGAAACTTCCGCATCAGTCGCAACCAAACCTACGACCGCTACAAAGGGGTGGCCGAGCTGATGCCCTATGCCAAAGCCGTCAGCGCCAAAAGCTACGACTTTGATGAGCAAGGCAACGAAACCACCATTGACTACTACCGCATGATGAAGATCGTCGTAGATTCGGGCTACCGGGGCTATGTCGGCATAGAGTACGAAGGACGCCGTCTGGACGAGATCAGCGGCGTGAAAGCTACCAAGGAGCTTTTGCTTCGGGTGCGCGAGCACTTGGCCGGCTAACCTCCGAACAGTCCTGGCCTCGGACATCACCCCTTCAAGCTCCCGCCATAACTTTTTCACTCCAGGAGAAACAGCCATGAACCCCCGCTGTTGCTGGTTGCTCCTGCTGGTAAGCGGAACGCTGTTGTTGCTGCTTGGCTGTCAACACAGCTCTGCTCCCCAGGGGACCTCTGCCGAGAACAGCTCCCCGCCCAGTGTGTCTTCGGCTCCGCCCCAAAGTTCGCCTCCTCAACAATCTCCTTCTTCCGGCAGCAATCAGGCCCAAGTGCGCATCCAGTACTTGGACTACCAAGGGCTGCAACGACTGATCGCCTCGCACCGAGGCAAAGTGGTCGTGGTGGACTACTGGAGCACTTTTTGCGGACCTTGCATGAAGGAATTTCCCCACCTGGTAGAGCTTTCCCGAAAATACGCCGAGCAAGTGGCCTGTATCTCCGTTTCCTTGGACTACGATGGCACCGGCAAACCTGAGGAAGTGGAGCCAGGGGTGCGGGAGTTCCTGGAAAAACAACAAGCCACCTTTGACAATGTCATCTTTGCCCAGGATCCCGAGAAGCACCTCTATCCCCACCTGGGAGCAGCTGCCATTCCAGTGGTTCAGGTTTACGATCGCCAAGGCCGCCTGGTGCGCACCTTCAACAATGACAACGCCGAAAAGGAAGAAGATTATTTCACTTACGAAGATGTAGAGGCCCTGGTCAAACAACTGCTCCAAAAGCCGTAGTTCCCCTGCCTAGCGGTTCCTCCTGGGCTCAGGAAACGGGGGAGAGGTTTTGCTTGCTTGTGGTAAGTGGTTTCTTGGCAATGGGTTATGGCGCAAATCTTGTTTGGGCCCTGCTGCTACGAAAAATCCCTTGGTAAGCAAGCGGTGGTTTCCCAGGTGCTCAAGCCTGGGACGCTCTGGAGCTTGGGAAAAATCCCCTGCGTCAGCGTTGCCAACCGGGGGGGACAGGATATAATAGGGGCGCTTCGCAGGTGCGCCCTTAGCTCAATTGGATAGAGCATCGGTCTACGGAACCGAAGGTTGCAGGTTCGAGTCCTGCAGGGCGTACTGGGTAAGTCCTTGTGGTTCCAAGACTTGTGACAAAGTTCTCTTTTAGCGCTAAGTTGGGCAGGGGCTTTCGGCGACTTTCTTGTGGAGAAAACCGCTGCTCATCTCAGTTTCAGATTACTCTAAAGTCTGCTTGAAAAGTTCGGATTGTTTGTCTTAACAGCAAAAACACTCTGAAGCGGTGAATCTAGGACCTGTCCGAAAAAGCCTTCTGGACGCCTCCGATTGCTGAGAAGTTCTCTGGTTTTTCGGATAGGTTCTTAGTGGAACCGGAAAGGCCTTTGTGCTGGTCATTCTGACTGCGGATTTGGGAGATTCTCTCCCAGGCCCTTTTCTAAGACGCCGGGGCTTTGCCTTGCAACGGGCTCCAAGGGTGCAAAACCGGATTTCGCACAGGAGTTTGTTCAGAAGAGGACCAAGCAT
>JAJRRR010000153.1 GCA_024279285.1 Planctomycetota bacterium | reverse complement strand
GAAGACCCTTTTGAGGAGCGGGAATATCGGGCTTTTGTGGTACGGCGAGCTTTGGAACTTATGCAACGCCATTTTCAGCCCACCACTTGGCGAGCCTGCTGGGAGCATGTGGTCCAGGGCCGCTCTGCCGCCGAAGTGGCCCACGAACTGGGAATCTCCGTGAATGCCGTGTATATTGCCAAATGTCGTGTTCTCCGGAGGTTGCGGCAAGAACTTCAGGGGCTGCTGGAATAACTTTGGAAAAACTCCAAAAGAAGACAGCAGGTCTGAAAGATTTTGATCCAGGCGTGTGTATATTCTCTAGAAGCCTGACACCGCTTGGGAACACCTGCGGATAAAGGGGATACAGATGGGTTCAGCGTGTCCTTCTGCCGAGCAACTGCGGCACTTTTTATTGGGAAAACTTTCTTCCAAGCAGAACCGTCAGTTGGAGCAACATTTGCTCAGTTGCCATCAGTGCTGCCTGCGAGTCGATCAACTCAACAGCAATGACGAAGTGATTCTGGCCCTCCAACAAAAAGGCCCGGCTGTGGAATTGGCTCCCGAACTCAAACAGGCCATCCGAGAAGCCAAACAACTGGCCGCCTCCCAGGACACAAGTCCTTCGGCCCAGGACGAAACCCACGCTCCCCGGAAGCCGGCTGGCTCGGGCCAGTATTGCGAGGAATTGGCCTTGTTGGCTCCGCCTCAGCAGAAAGGGGAGCTAGGGCGTTTGGGCCATTATCGGGTGCTGGGGGTGATTGGCTCGGGGGGCATGGGCGTGGTGTTCCTGGCCGAGGACCCACAATTGCAACGCTCGGTGGCCTTGAAGGTGATGAAGCCTTCGCTGGCTCGTAGTGCCCGAGCCAAAGAGCGCTTTTTGCGCGAAGCCCGAGCTATGGCCGCCGTGGAACATGAGTGTATCGTGCCCATTTATCAAGTTGGTGAAGAAGACGGAGTTCCTTTTATTGCCATGCCTCTTTTGCGGGGGGAGACCTTGCAGGAGCGACTGCGGCGCCAAGGGGCGCTTGCTCCGGCCGAAGCCCTCAAAATCGCCCGACAAGTAGCGGCCGCGTTGGCAGCCGCCCACAAGCGAGGACTGATCCATCGGGACATCAAGCCGGCCAACATCTGGCTGGAGCGTACCGGCCGAGTGCGACTCCTGGATTTCGGCCTAGCCCGACCCTTGGGTGTCGATTCCGACATTACCCACGCCGGAGCCGTGATTGGTACGCCCAACTACATGGCCCCGGAGCAGGCCCGTGGAGAGAAGCTGGATCACCGCTGTGATTTGTTCAGCCTGGGAGCGGTGCTTTATCACATGCTCAGCGGGCGCATGCCCTTTCAGGGCAAGACGCTGGCCGTGGTGCTGGCGGCAGTGATGCAGCAAAATCCGCCCCGGTTGGATCAGCTTGTCCAGGGATTACCTCCAGAAGTTGTCCAGTTGGTTCATCGTTTGTTGGCCAAAGACCCCCGACGCCGCCCGCAAAGTGCCTTGGAAGTGTACAAACAACTGGCCTCCCTGGAAAAGCAGCTCAAAGAGGTCCAGGTGCAAGTCCGCGAACCCACTCCGGCCGAAAAGAGCTTTGAACACACCTGGCCCACGGCCCTGGTCCCCTGGGAGCGCGGTGGTCCTCGGCTGGAACAACTCTCCCCGCCTGTTTCCCCCCAACCTCTGCCGCCTTTTCCGATTCCTGCTCCACAAGCCGCCCGGCGAACCCGCCTGGTGAAATGGCTCCTCGGGGTGGCTTTTGGGCTCTGGGTGGTGGGAGCTGCGGCGTTGGTGGGTGTGTTGGCGCTGCTGTTTTTCCAAACCGATCCGGGGGTCATTCGGGTTCAGATCAATGATCCTCAAATTGTGGTGAGGTTCGTGGAACACGGTCTGGAGTGGCAAGGAGCCGAAAGGAGCCGGGAAGTGACGGTCAACCCTGGTTGGCACACGATGCAGGTGCGTCGGGGACAATGGGAACTGAAGCCCATCCGCATCCTGGTTCAAAGCGGGCAGCAGATTACGGTACAAGTGCACTATGAGGACGGGGAGTTGGTGGTGCGTCAAGGGGTTCGGGAACTGGCCCGGGCTCAAGTCCCGCAGCCTCCTGTTTCTGATGACAAAACGAGTCCTCCAGAGCCGAAACCTTCGGCTCCCAAAAATCCGCCTGCTCCAGCTTCATCGCCCGAAAATGTTGCGTCGGTTTTTTCAGGCGAGGTTCCGCCTGTGGCGGTGGCTCCTTTTGGGCCCAAAGCTGCCCGAGCCTACCAGGAAACCTGGGCCAGGTATTTGGGCGTGCCGGTAGAAAAGCAAGTGGACCTGGGCGGAGGAGTAAAAATGCACTTTGTGCTCATCCCCCCGGGGGAGTACGAAATGGGCATTGCCCATCTGCATCGCCAAGGTGTGAAGCTTCGGAGCTACCGCGCAGGCCCACCACTGCACCGCGTGCGGATCACCCGGCCGTTTTATTTGGGGCGAGGTGAAGTGAGTATGGGCCAGTTTGCCCGGTTCGTGCTGGCCACAGGCTATCGCACCTTGGCTGAGCGAAAAGGCTCTGCGTTGAAGTTCTATCTTTTCCGAGGCACAGAGCCCCGAAGCCGTATCACAAACGGACTGAATTGGAAAGCACCCGAAATTGATCAGTCCGACAACCACCCGGTCACTTGTGTGCATTGGGAAGATGTGCAAGAGTTTGTGTCCTGGGCAAGTCGGGTAGTTCAGGCCCCGCTGCAGCTTCCGACTCGGGCTCAATGGGAGTTTGCCTGTCGGGCCGGGAGCACAGAGTTGGTCTATGCCACCGCGGAGGGGAAACAACTCCTGTCCAAACTGGCCAATCTGAAAGGTCAAGCAGACGGCTACTTGACCACCGCGCCGGAAGATGCTTTTCCGCCCAATCCCTTTGGCCTGTTTCACATGCTGGGCAATGTGGCCGAGATTTGTGCCGATGGGCACCAGTGGAACTACTACCTGATAGAGCCTTTGGAAGACCCCAAGGGGATTGAGGGGCTTTCCCAACGGGTGGTGAAAGGGGCCTCTTGGGTGGACGAGATGGCATGCAGCAGTGCGGAGATGATTGTGTCCAGTACGACCTCGGCGGCCAATGTTGCGGGGTTTCGCCTGATGATGCCGGTGTTTGGGGAGCGGCAATTTCGTCCCCAGCCCCAGGACCCGCCGCCCCCGGGTTGTGGAGTGGTGGAAGTGCGTTGGGGATTTTGGGACCCGGATTTGGAGGTGGTCTTTCAGGACAAGGGGGTAACGCTTACTTGCGAGCACCAGTTGCTTCGGGTCAAGCTGGCCGCAGGTGGAGTGCAGGTCGTCGTGCGTCAAGGGGACAAGTTCTGGTTGTGTCCCCGGTTCCAACTCGAGTCGGGCCAGGAGCTTTTGCTGCGCGTGGAGGCGGAGCAGGGGAACCTGGTCGTGCGACTGGGCGAACAAGTTTTGCTCAAGCAGCCCGATGAGTCCTTGCCCAAGTGGCCTTCCCCAATTCCTCCAGGGCCTCGTCCCCCCTTGGCCGTGGCTCCGTTTGATGCCCAGGTGGCGCGGGCTTATCAGCAAGCTTGGGCCCAACACTTGGGACTCCCTGTGGAAAAAACCGTGGACCTGGGCGGGGGGGTGAAGATGACCCTGGTGCTCGTCCCGCCGGGAAAGTACGAGATGGGCAGGTCCTTGGAGGAACGGTTCCATCCCAGTGGAGGCCGCAGGACCAATCCCGCCGAGGACCCGTTGCATCCGGTGACGATCACCCATCCGTTTTACATGGCTAAAACCGAAATCACGGTGGAACAGTTTGCCCGGTTTGTGCAGGCCACGGGCTATCGCACCCTGGCCCAGCGAGGCGAGGGAGCCCAAGTGTGGTTCAAGGCCCCTCAAGGCAACCACTACACCATGAGACGATCCAGGCAGTTTCATTGGAAAAACCCAGGATTCGATCAAGGGCCGCGGCACCCGGTCACTTGTATTGCTTGGGAAGACGCACAGGCTTTTTGCCGGTGGCTTGGCTCCGTTCTGGACACGCCGGTCCGGCTGCCCACCGAGGGCGAGTGGGAGTATGCCTGCCGAGCCGGAACCAATACGAGGCTTTTTCTGGATCGCAGTCCCTTGCAATCTCCTCCCTTGTTCAACGCACGCACCACGGCCACCGCTCACGCAAGCCCGGTGGGAGCGTTTTTCCCGAATCCGTTCGGGTTGCACGATATGTTGGGCAATGTGCGGGAATGGTGTCAGGACACCTATCAGGGGTTCTACTACCGGAACTCTCCGCTGGTGAACCCGCTTTGCCGGGCTTCGGGGGGACAGAAGGCGATACGCGGGGGAAGCTGGTATGACTTCCCAATGGACTTGGGATGTTCCACACGCAAAGGGCATCACACTCCGGTGCAGAACACGGATGGCTTTCGGGTAGTGGTTCCCCTGGGCACTCCCGGCGGCAAGGACATCCGCCCTTTGCAAGGGGTGGCCCAAGTGCAAGTAGAAATCAACACCTTGGCATCCAACATGGGAATCGCTTTCCCGGATCGTGCGATTCGTTTGTATCGGGACAACAGGCTCAAGACGGTGACTCTGACACCGGGAAAGGTGGAAGCCTTGGTGGAGTCGCTTTATTGGAGGTATCCCTTTTCGTTTTCCGTTCAGCCGGACCAGAAGGTTCACCTGGTGCTGGAGCAGCAGGGGGAGCAAGGGCGCAAGGTGGTGGTGCGAAAGGATGGAGAGGTGGTGTTGGAGTTTG
>JAJRRR010000152.1 GCA_024279285.1 Planctomycetota bacterium | reverse complement strand
GAGTGGCTTGGCAAAGCTGTGCCTGGGCCACCGGAGGGTTTTTCCTGCTGTTGGCAGGCACCTCTGCCTGGAGGGCCTCCCAGGGGGCAAGCTCCTGCGGATGCTTCGGCCCGCTGGAAATCCCCCCGGAGGTGATGGCAGGTGTGGATCTGGTAGTGGCCGGAACTGTTATCACCATTCCTAAGATTATTGCTCTAGCTAAAGGGAGGAGGTAAAAATGTCACTAACACAATTCACCAGCAAGATTTCCGCTCTTTTAATTGTGGCAACCATCTTGGGAACATTGCTGGGCTGGACCGGGTACGCAACAGCTCAGTATGCGTTTATGTGGTGTGATAAAACAAGACAGTATGTATGCCAATGGGGACCATCGCCAGCGTGTATGCCAGGTGAATCTTGCCGAACTGGGCCTGGCTGGGGATTTTGCGTTTCTTCGTGGTGGCCCCTAGGATGTATTTTTCCTGGTTCCCCGTGCCCAGGGTTTTGTAGCCGGTCAGGCATACCTTGTACTCGTCCAGCTCCTCCTGGAGCATGCTGGTAAGCAAGATAGATCACAAAAAACAAGGTGGAACAAGCATGGAAAACTATATAATCGCGTTAATGCTTTTCACAATTAACATTAAAGAGGAAGCGATACCATCATTAGTACAGCGCCATGTCGATGGCCGCAATGCAGTACTGCAAGTGTATGTGGAAGCTAGCACTTACGACGCCCGAGGGCCAACACTTTTATATCGCACCCGATTTGCCGTTGCCCCGGAGCAGCTCCGGGTTGTTGACATCGTGACTCCTAACCTTACTCAACGAGAAAGTCACCCGACACTGAACTCTGAATTAAGAGATTTTTATGCAAACGGAAAGTTCTGCTTTTCACTGCGATTTGGAAACACAAATACAGCACCGAGCGTTCTGCCACCAGATCAGTACCAGCAGAGCAGGCGACACTTGTTTACAGGGGCAAGGACGGTATTCCATCCTAAAGTCATTTCGCCTCAAAAAACGGTAATTGAAATACGAAGTATGCGAAAAGTATCTCTTCTTAGCTTTGAACTGGAAGGACAAAATAGCTTCTATCTTGAAGAACTCGTTGCAAAGTGCAACGAAACAAATAGGCTAGACGATTATACACTTGAATTCAACATACATTCACCAACTGGAAACATTCGCCGAGAAAGAGTCGTTGTCAAACTAGATCCTCAAAACAGTTATGCCATCTGCGATATCCGATCATGGACATGGGACAGCAGAGGAAATTTACATGTTGAAACTCATCAATTCGTGGACGGATTCGTCAAGGTCAACGGAGCTTCATGGCCTAAAAAAACAGTAACAATCTGGAAGCACTCAAACAATACCCGAAAAATGTATACAGAATTCAATAATATCATAATTAACCAGCCGCTTCCCCAGAAAGCTTTTGATTTTCGGATACCAGAAAACGCAATTTTGGTCCACTACGACCCTGACACACTACAAACTACCGAAGTGCTCGTCTATGGAAAAAACAACCAAATCGTCCAGACCTTCACCCCGGAACAATACCGTCAGCATTTGTTGCAAAAGTACGGCAACACCCAGGGGTGGACTCGTTCAAGTATCGCCTGGCCCTTGTTGGCCACATTGGGTTTGATAGCTGTGGGCACAGGGCTTGCCCTGTGGTGGCGGCGCGTGGCCCAGGCAGGGAAAGGAACTTGAACCTCCTGCTTGCGGTGGTCAAGTGGGTTGTTGCTTCGCAGCACTCGGGTAGGTTTGGCAGGCGTTGAGTTTTCAAACAACGAGGACTTTTCATGCGTGGCAATTTAGATGCAATATTGGGAGCCAGGGGGCGTTGGGGATTGTTTGCAGGGGTGTTGCTGCTAAGTGCTGGGTTGAGTTTTTGGGCACTGATGAAAACTCCGGCCCGAGTGTTCTCTCAGCCCGTGATCCTCGTCAATCAGGTGGCCATAGCCGGTCAGGAAGTTCGGGTGCCGGTGAGGGTTCGTTGGTCAGGTCCCGGGACGCTGGTGGTAGAAAAAGTGGAAAGCAGTTGAGGGTGCACCCTGCTGCGCTGGGGGTCCGGCGCTTCGGTTTCCCAGTCCCGAAAACTCCTCCCCGGAGATCAAGATCTACTCTGGCTGGCCATCTCTACCCAGTCGCGTCAAGGGCAGCTTTCGGTGGGTGTGCGTCTGCAAGGGCATGCCGGATGGCGCAAGGTGGAGGATGTGGTGCAGGTAAAGCTGAAGGTGGTTCCAGCGGTGGTGCTCCGTCCGGCAGTGGTGATGCTTCCCAAGCTCCGACCTGGGGAAACACGAACCGTGGAAGTGGGGCTTTGGGGGGTACGGTCGGTGCTGGAAGGGGTTCAAGCCCAAGCGCTACATCCGGCCGTGCAGGTGGTGAGTTTGCAGTGGCAATCTCCTCCGGCCACTGAACCTGTGCCCCAGGCCTTGCACGGAGCCTCGCAACTCCTTTGGGGTCGTTTGGTGTTGCGGATAGGAGCCGAAGCGGCTGATCCGGAAGTTCTGGCCAAGGTGCGGTTTGTGGGTCATCAGATGGCCGAGGTTCGGTTGCCGGAGTTGCCGGTGTATGTGCGTGTGGTTCGGCCTTGGCAGGCGTTTCCGCCTCGGGTGTATGTGCGTTCTGAAGGTCCTTGGCCCCAACGCTTCCCGGTACTGGTGCGATTTGAAAAGCCTCTTGCTCTCCAAGACCTCGCTGCCCAATGTCCCTCTGGAATCCTGGTCCACCTGGAACCTCTGGACAAGCACACAGTGCGAGTAGTGTTAGAAGTGCAGGGACCGTTGCTTCGGTCCCAAGTGGTGCAGTTGCACACCCGCGGTGGGGAACCTCTCCGGGTGAAGCTGGAACTGGTGCCTGATGTTTGATCGGCTAAGTCAGTGGCGTTGGCGACGGTTTTTGATTCTGGGTTATGTGATCGTTCTGATATGGAATGCCTGGGTGCATAGTGTGGTGATAGACGAGGCACTGCATATCGCTTCGGGGTTGGCGCAGTGGCGCTATGAAGGGGCTTGGGGGCTATATCGGGTCAATCCCCCTTTGCCGCGGCTGGTGGGTACTTATCCGGTAGCTTTGCTGGGATTGGCCCAGTTGCCTCGGCCCTGGATCCCAGCCTCCCCTTCGGTCCGAACCGAAGGCAGATTGGCCGTAGAGGTTCTCCAACGCAACGCTTCGCGATGGCGGCTGGTGTTGTTCGTATCGCGGCTGGGGATGGTGGTCTTTCCGCTGGCGGGGCTTTGGGCATGTTTTCGGTTGGGTCGGATGCTATATGGCCCGGTGGGCGGGCAGTTGGCCGCGGGGCTTTGGGCCACTTCGCCGCTGGTGTTGGGGCATGGAATGTTCGTAGCCACCGATGTTCCGGCGGCCGCTATGGCTGCCGTGAGTTGCTTTGCCGTGTTGAAAGCTCTGCGCCAACGCAGGTGGCAACCCTGGATCGTAGCCGGAGTGGCCTTGGGAGCTGCACTGAGCTGCAAGTTCACCCTGCTGGTGCTTCCCCCGTTGGTGCTCCTGGCCGCCCTACTGGCCGACTGGAGAAACTCCACCTGCCGAAGATGGTCTTGCACTTGGGGAGCCGTGGGAGCTGTGCTGGTGGCCTTGGTGGTGGTTAACGCCGTATACCGCTTCTCCGGCACGCTGCGTCCCTTGGGTAAGTTTGAATTTGCCAGTTGCCTGTTTTCCGGCAAGTCGGATCCGCACTCCCCCGAAACGGGCAATCGGTTTCGCCAGTGGGGGCTGGGCTGGATTCCTGTGCCCTTTCCCCAAGAATTCGTCCAGGGCGTGGATTTTCAGCGTTGGGAATTTGAACGAGGCTATCGTTCCTACCTGCGCGGGGAGTGGAAACATGGCG
>JAJRRR010000151.1 GCA_024279285.1 Planctomycetota bacterium | reverse complement strand
TGTGGGCCCGAAGTTCGTCCAGGGCTTCCAGGTCAAAGGGGTCGCTGATGGCCACTTCCACCCCTTGCTCGGTTTGACGCAAGGGCAGCACATTGTGGCGGAAGATGGTAGTGGTGGGGAACTGCCGGAGCAGTTTCTCGTCGATGGGTTCCCGAGCCAGGTCGACGAATCGCATTCCCAGCTCTTGGGCCAGGGCGGCCAAGGCTTGCTCGGGTGAGATCAGTCCGGCTTCCACCGCGGCCAAGTCCAGGCGTTTTCCGTTGGCCTGGGCCTGAAGCTGCCGCACTTGCTCGGCCGTGAGCAACTGGCGGCGAACTAGTATTCGGGCAATGTCCATCATCAAGCTCCAGACTGCAAAAGAGGCACACTCCAAGTGGCAGAAACGCAATTGCAGGTAGGCCGCATGGGGGAAGCTCTAGCGTCCTGGGGAGCGCAGGCCACTGGGAGGACCGAACGGGCGCCCTTGCGTGGGAGGACCAAACCGGCGGAACCGATCGGTCGAAGACCCTGAGCCCGGGGCCCCAGGTGGACGGCCCGGCCCAAACGCTCCAAATCGCCTAGCCCGCAAAAACTCAAAAAACCGCCGAATCCGCTCCGCCCGCTCCGCGTCAAACCCGCTGGGAAAACGCTGCGCAGTGCTGGTCGTCCGCGACGAAGGAGTTGTGGCCCCTGGTGCTGCCGTGGTACTGATGGAAATCTGCGGGAAAAGCGACACCAGAGCTTGTTGCACCGTTTGCGAGTCCGCATGGTGCAAAGCCACCACCCGCACTGTGCGCTGGGCCTCATACGCCGCCTGATCCAGCTCCTGGACCAAGGCCACAATCTCCCGATACAACGCATCGCTGCACGAGACGACCAGTTGGCTGGTTTGGGTATCCACGCCCAGGGTCAGTCGCACCCGGTTGGTGCCGTTGCTTTGCTCCTGCCTAGAGGAACCGAAAAACCCGAAGGAGCGCGAACGACGCGGAGGCTCCATGTAATCGCGGTACACATCGCGGATGATTTGGGCCACTTGGCTCACATCCGCATGGCGCACCGGGATGGTCCGCGGCACGCGATTCCGATAGTTCCCCGGCAGCTCATCCGCATCCAGAACCCGAAGCAACTGTTCCACATCCCGCACTAACT
Source organism: Planctomycetota bacterium (assembly GCA_024279285.1). GTDB lineage: Bacteria > Planctomycetota > Planctomycetia > Pirellulales > S012-138 > S012-138. The sequence continues at coordinate 8,536 of JAJRRR010000151.1, read as the reverse complement.
CCGCAGGGCCCGTCACAAACAAGGCATTGGACCGCGGCTCAGGCACAATTCGCAAACCGCCCACTCCTTGTTGCTGATTCACCGGAAGCATTTGTTCCAACACGCTCACCACTTCCGTGGCATCGGAGTTGCGCAGGTAGAAAACGGTCCAGCGCGTCCGGCTGGGAGCCATTTGCACCAGGCGGCGCAACAGCACCTCCAAGCGGTCCAGCGCCTCCTGATCCTCGGAACTGATGATCAACTGTCCCTGGCCCACGGTGATCACAATGGGAGGCTTTTGCTGGGAAGGTTTGGCCTTGGGCCCGGTGGAGGAGTTTTCCTTCCTCGGGCCAGGCTTGTCCGAAGAAGCGTTTTGGTCCGAAGCAGGCTTTTTGGTCTGCGGTTTTTGCCCAGAAGCTGGCGTGCTTCCTTTTTGACTGGCCAAAACAACAGTCAGGGAAGTCCCCACCCCTGTGGTGGAAGGTCGCCGGAGTGAGGAGGGCCGAGTGCCTGGGGACTCAGGAGCCGGAACAGAAGATGGCCCTTGAGAACCCGATTCACCGGATTGCTGCTCTGGTGGCAGCACCACCTGGATGGGATTGCCCCCGGAAGCCTGCCAGAGACGCTGGAGCAATCGGGCCAGTTGGGCCGGATCGCCCGAGACGCTGTAGCGACGCACCGGCCCGCGTTGAGCCACGCTCACCGTGGCCTGCCCATACTGCTCCAACAGCGAGCGAATCTGAGCCACTTGCTCTGCGGAAGCCCGAACAATCAACTGCGTTCCGGTGGCATCCACCACCACCGCTGGGGCATCCTGCCCATCGGCAGCAAACAAGGTCTGAATCATGCTCAGGGCCGAATTGGGATCCACGCCCTGCAAGGGGATCACGGCCAGCGTGGCACTTTGGGCTCCATCGAGCATGCGAATATGCTGGGCAATCTGGCGGTGCTCCTCAGCCGTGGCCCAAATGTGCAGCCGCCCAAAGCGACCGTCTTCGTTGATCACATTGTTGGGATGGAGCACGCCGAGGGTTTTGGCCACTTCGCGCGCATCAGCATGTTGCAACTGATACACCTGCAAATAAGGCTCATCACTTCCTGGAGATTGATTACCCAAAACCGTGGTTTGTTCCTGAGGGACATCAATGGTGCGGATGGCCTCCTCCACAATCTTCATGTCCCGAGCCGGCGCCGTGACCAGCACGCTGTTGGTCCAGCGATCCACGGCCACGGAGACTTCGCTGCGCGAGGGAGTGGAAGGACGGCTCTGGGAAGCTCTGCGGAACTCCCGAGGGTCAAAGGGCATCCCAAACCGCATCCGGCGGAAGAACTCCATGCGGCTAGAGAATCGGGATCGGGATTGGGTCTCCGCTGCTGCACTGACATTACGCACCGAAGGCTCCAAGTTGAACAAACGTCGCAGGATCTCGGCTGCTTCGCTGGCCGGACGATAACGCAAAGCAAACGCCCGAAACACCTTCTGCTGGGGTTCCACCGGCGGAGTGGCCCCCTGGAGCAGGGCCTGAATGCGGAGCAGATTGCTTCCAATGTCAGTAACCACTAAGGCCCGGGCTCCTGAGAGCGGAACCACTTTGCCCTGAGGGCCAAGCAGCCCTTGCACCTCCTGAGCGGTTTTTTCCGGATCCAGCTCACCCAGGGGGAGGATCACCGTCAGCAGTTCATTGCGTCCTCGCTTGGGCAACTCGCTCAAGGGGACGGTGGGAATCAGATTGGGTGGAATGCCCTTGTCGATTTTCAACACCACCAGAAACTTGTCCCGACGCACCAAAAGGTAGCCCCGCTGGAGCAAAAACCCGTTGAGTACATCAATGGCCTGCTCGGGCGTGTAGCGGTTGCGGTCGTAGTAGCTGAACTCCCCGGGCGGAACATCCCGAAGGTCCAAAGTCAGCCCGGTCACCTCCGCCAACAATCGCAACACCTGCTCCCAAGGAGCCCGACGAAAGTTAAACGACACATACCTGACTTGGCCTGCGCCAGCGTTGGCCGATCTTTCCGAATCCGATGGCGCTCCCCCCTGAGGAGCAAAGGAAGCCTGAGGGCCGGTTTGGGAATCTTGCCCAGGCAGGATCACCTTTCCGGGAGAGGAGTCCGACGAGGAAGCAGCAGGGGCGGAGGCAGGAGCTGGCGAACTTCTCGGGTCTGAGGTTGGAGCCGAAGAAGAGCCTGATTCTGACCGTCCAGACTCTTCCAACGGAGGGCCCAGCAACTCTTCCCATTTCTGCCGCTGTCGAGCAGTCAGAACCTGGAACACTTCTTGCTCGGTTTGTTCTCGAAGCCGTTGAAGCTCCTGGCCCATCTGCTCAAACTGCTGGCGGCGTTGTTCAGGGGGAGCCTGGCGGGCCCGTCGGAATAACTGTTCCCGACGCTCCTGCTGCTTTTGGAGAATCTGAGCGATTTTGTCTTTTTGTTCCCGAGAAAGCCCTAGTTTTTGGGCGTATTCGTCCTGGGCCAAGGCCCGAACCCCCTGCTCCCGAAGCTGAAGCTGTTCCAAGCGGCGCATCTGCTCCGGGGAGAGGATCTTGCTGAGTTCCTGCAGGGCTTTTTGGCGCAGTTGGCGGCGGAAGTTTTCTATCTGCTGGCGTATCTGCTCACGCTGCTGGTCATCTTGAGCAGAGCGCATCTGGCGAAACAGATCAAACATGGAAAACATCTCTTGGCGCAGTTGGGAACGGAGCTGGTCGATTTGCTCCAACTGCTCTGGGGTCAGTTGGAGTTCTTCTCGCACTTGGGGTCGTCGCAGCAGCTCAGTGGGCCCGACCGCTCCCCGGAAAAAAGGCCGTCGGCGCAATCCACCCCCGGGAGGTCCAAATTGAGCCCAAGCCACCTCCCATTGACCCACCAGCACAATCACCACCAACACCACCTGCGCCAGTTTGCTCCACATCGCTTGCCTCACTGGTTCTCACAAGCTCAGAGTTCATGTGAATCCATAGGGGACAGAGTTCCCCCTAGAGAGTTAAACCCGGCAAAGGCAAAGAAGATTCGCCCAAAATGGCAAGATGGGTATCTGAAGTGGGTAGGAGACAGGAGCGTAAGTCAAGAACTCTTGGCTACTTGCGTCCCAGCAGGCCAACCAGACACTCCACCAACTTCTGGTCCATGGAGGGTTTGGCACGGGAGGAACGGCGATGCAGATGCCAAGTTCCCCCAACTCCTCGGCGCACCGAACCTACTTGGCGGCCTTGACGATAGATGTCCACCCCACCGAACACATTGGGCCGAGTGCTCCCAGAACCTTTTTTTGTTCGGAAGTCTTGACCACCAAAGACATTAGGGCGAGTGGTCGCCACGCGGCGTCCTTTGACATAAATGTCATGCCCTCCGAATACATTGGGTCGGGTGTAGCCGACGCGACGCCCCCGTTGATACAAGTCCCAACCACCAAAGATGTTAGGACGCGTGCTTAGGACCAGCTGCCCTCGCTGGTAAAGGTCGTAGCCGCCAAAGACATTGGGGCGGGCATAGCCGTCGCCTGCCCAAGCCACCACGGTCCCCAGGACCCAAATCGCCATTGCTCCTGCCCAGCTTCGCCACATCGCACTGGCCCCTTTTGGTGAAAGACGGATCACAGGAAGTCTCGCTTGCCTGAGTTGGCTTTTGCTGACGCAATTTTAAGGCTTCGTCCCGGGTTGGCCAGCCTGGTTCTGCGGGCGGTTGGACAGAAGTTGTCCGAGGAGCGGCCAGAAATGGGAGCAAAGGGATCAAGTTAGCTTGGCAAACTGGGGTTTGGCCCCCGGTCCCCTTCTTGGCCCAAACGCCGCAGATACTCCAGAGTATAGATTCCCGTGGTGTGTTGATCGCTGAAACAGATGTTGTAAGCATAGTTGCCCACGGGCCGTACTTCGGTGATGTGCACTGGGCCAGTTTCGTGGGGCTGGAGCACCGGAAGCAGTTCCTGCGAAGCTTCCGCTTGGCGTTGCAAACAGTGGGCACAAGGGCACCGGCTGCGGAGCACCTGGGCCGAATAGCGCATCTGTTGCCCGTCGCTCCAGCGGATGACCAGCACCTGGGGATTCTCCAAAGCAATGGCCACCGGATAGGGACGCATGTTGGCAAACACTTGAAAAAAGAGTCTTCCCGACAAGTTTCTAAGGCTCTTGCTCGTAGGGAATCTCGCAACCCAAGGGGCGGGTTTCTGCCAGTCGGGGTTTCTTGCCTTGCAGCAGGGCATCCAGGGCCTGGCGGAGCCAAGGATGTTTGACTGGACCGCCGTCTCCTTTCCACACCTGGTCGTCAATCGTGCCCATGTAGGCAATGCGCCCTTGAGCATCCAGGACGAATACCTGCGGGGTGACAGTGGCTCCATAGGCTCGGGCCACGCGTCGCGTGGCATCCCGAAGGCAAAGAAAAGTAAACCCCTCCCGACGCATCCTTTGCCGGAGCCGGGGCAGCTCATCGCTGGGCGTGTCGCCCACATTGATCACCACCACTTGCACTCCCCGGGAAGCATATTGGCGGTGAATTTGCTCAATCCGCCGCTCACAGCCCAGGGCACACGGACACACGGTGCAGGAGAACACCAACACGGTGAACCCACAGCCCAGGAACTCCTCCAGAGAGTGATTGCGTCCGTCGGTGCCCGGTAGTCCTTTCCAACGCGGGGCCGGATCACCGACCGAAAGCACCCGATTAAACCGCCCGGCTTGAACCACCTCCGAAACACTCGCTCCAAGCAACACCACCCAGAGCACTACGCGCCAACTCATCGCTCCGGCCCCCGGCTGTCGCACCACCGGCGCAACTGGCAACTTACAAACCACCTTTTAGCATGACACACACCTGGAGAAGTGAAAACCCCCGGCAGCAAGCTATGGAATCGCAGGAGCCGAAGGAGCATCTGCCACTTGCTCCCAGGGGAGTTCCATCAGATCTACGATTTGCGAGGCCAGTTGAACGATGGCTTGTTGTTGAGCGGTGGCCAGCGACTGGCCTACTTCGGGCACCATTCGGGCTTGCTGGTGCAAGTCCACCAGCACCGAAGGAACCTGGAGCGTGCGCTGGCCCAACACCGTTCCGTCGCGGTGAATCCACTGCACCTGGACCAGCAGTTCCACGGCTAGTTCTCGGGGTTCGTCATAGGGGTTTTCCACCAGCACGCGTTTAGCATCTCCCACGATCCGGCCTCGGAGGGTGGTGTCGGCATAAGGGGAACTGCTTACCCGATAGGGAGTGCGGCGGTGGATTTCTTTGATCACTGCTTCGGTCAGCCGGGGGCCCAAGTCGCGACGAAAGCTGACCGACTCAAACACCGGCACATGCACAGTCCGCACATCTGGCCGGTACAAGCCCACGCTGCCCCAGCGATAACCTGCGCACCCGCACACCACCATCCACGCTCCCAGCCACCACCAGGAGCTTCGGAGCCAGGTTTGCCAGGGGGAGGATCGGGCCATCATTTGGGGGTTCTCCGGGCAGGGGATCGGGCCACCGTGCCTCCCGAACCTGCCGCACCCGGGGAAGGCACTAACGGCTGAGGACCACTCTTGTCCTCCGGGAACAACCTGGCCAGCCATTCAAATCGCTGCGGAGGCTCATCCGGACGGCCCGAGTATTGTTCCAGACGCCGTTGGGCCAGTTGGGCATATCGCGTCTGAGGAAAACGGCGGAGCACTTGGTGGTAGTAGTATCGGGCAGCTTTGTAATAGCCGCCTCGGGCGTAATATTCGGCCATTTCGTAGTCGCGTTGGGCTTTGAGGTTTTGGATTCGGGCTTGGGTCTGAGCCACCCGAGACCACTGTTCGCCCAACTCCCCACGAAACTGAGTGAGCAGGATTTGGGCCAGTTTTTCGGCTTCTTTCAACGGGGTGTCGTCGTAGCCAGGGCCTTGGTAAGTCTGCAACTTGGCCTGAAGACCCAACACATAGGCCCAAAGCAAATACCGGCTGTTGGGATAGTCCTGGCGAAGCTGCGTGTAGTACTGATCGGCTTGCTTCCATCGTCGGGCGGCAAAGTGGGTGTTGGCCACCAGGAACACCGCAGCATCGGCCAAAGGGCCGGTGGGATCTTTCAGCCAAATCTGTTCCAAGGCTTTCAAGGCGTGGCCTTCGGTATCAAACATGGGTCGGCGCCGATCAAAGCTTGGCAGCAGAACCGGACGCGGATTGGACCGATGCAACTGAAGCCAATACTGAGCAATGCTGAAAAGCCGCTGCATGACCCGGTCCAGGTGTCGCGTGTGCTCGTACTTTTGAAGCAACCGGTCGTAAGCCTCGTAGGCCGAGCGGTAGTCGTCCTGAAAGAAATAACACTCGGCAATCATCAACAGAGCATCTTCCTCCAGGGGGGAGTCGGGCCACCAGGCTGCCGCCGAACGATACTGTCGCAGAGCCTCACCGTAGCGTTTTTGGAGGAACAACTGATCGGCCTGAGCGAAGATTTGTCGGGCCCGTTGTTCACTGGGATCGCGTCCACCTCGGGCCAGGCGTTGCCACCACTGCATCACGGTGGAGGTCAAAGGGTCGGGCTGATCAAATTCCTCACTTTCGGCCGGTGAAGGCATGGGAGGGCCAAATCCGCGTCCGAAGCTCTGAGCCCAACTCTGCCCGGGTGCCGCAGCCCACATCACCACCATCACCATCACCAGCCCCAAGGCCCTCGCCGTGGCTTTTCCATCCCGACAGCCCCGACCGGAGCAGCTTTTGCCCTGGTGCACTTCCGGCCCTCTTGTCTCTTGCACCCCAACTTCAAGGCCAGAACTCGGGCAGCAAGAGCTCAGGTGGTAAGAGCCAAGGCAGGCGCATGTGCTGTCAATGCAGTCAGCAGGCATAGGCCCAAACCCACGGAAAGCAAGGACTCGGTTTCCAAGCCCTCGGCTTGGCAAACCGTCCCCTCTCATACTCAAACTCCCCCGGCGAGAAAAGAACAAAACTCTCTGGCAGCCTGCCGAAAGCTTTCAGCTAGCAGTTTGTCTTCCCGGTTTTCGAGAGGAAAGGGGAACTGCCGGAGGCAAGAAGCGATGCATTCGCCAGGGACTGCCGCGCAGGTGGCTTAGATAAAGGTTCATCACTGCCCGAATCTCCCCCGGACGGCCAAAAGACAGCGGCTCAGTACGCAGTACAGCCTCCAGGGGCTCCTGCGCCATCACCAGCCAAGCTTTCCACGAGGGAGCCGAGAGGGCCACCAGCGGGCGACGCCCGCGGCGACACCGGACACACAGCACCCCCCCGTGCACCGGGGCAAAAGTGCCCGTGCCACGCGGCACCAAGCTCCGACCACATTCCACGCATCGTCCCAGTGAAGGACAATGCCCCAGCAACTTCAACGCCGCCGTCTCCCAGCGAAAGACCATCCAGGGGTTGATAGGCTCACAACGCCACAGTTGCAGCACTTGTTGGGCCAGATCAAACAACTTCTGGTGAGGGTCATCCGGCTGGGTGAGCACCTGGAGCATTTCGGCCAGGTAGTAAGCGGCGTAGAGATTTTCCAGATGTCGTCCTGGAGGGCGAAAGCGGAAGGAAAGCTTGGCTTCGGTGAGCACATCCAGGGCTTCAGAGGGCTTGCGGATCAGCACCACCTCGCAACAGGCCAGCAGCTCCATGGCGGTGTCGTAGGGGTTTTTGTGTCTTCGGGCCCCTTTGGCCACCGCTTCTACCTTGCCCCAGCGACGCGTGAACAGCGTGACCACATAGCTGGTCTCGCTCCAAGGCACCAGACGAATGACCACCGCAGGGGTGCGTTCCACAGGCAACTCCTGCAATCAGGAGAGAAAGCTGGTTTGCAACGACTTTAGAGGCTGGCTCCGGAGAGGGAAAGCCCCCTACACCAACGGAGCCCCACACACGGAGCACACCACATCCCCAGGGAAACTCATCGCGTCGCACTCGGGGCAACGCACGCTTTGGATGCTGGTGCGTTTGGCCAGGTCGGCATCCAGATTGCCGACATACTTGTGGCAATGGGGGCAAGTGCGGACATTTTCATTGAGCGAAGTTCCGCAGTTGGGACAGATGCGCTGCACCCGAGGACGCGCCGCCACAGAAGACCCCGAGGCGGCATTACGCTGCTCTTGATGCACCGGGGGCGGCTCGGGAGCAGCGGTGCGGAGGATTTCCATGGCAATGGATTCAATCAAATCGGGCACCTTGACTTCGGCCTTGCAGAAGGGACATCGGCCCACCTTCCCCGCGTGCTTGTGGCGCACTTTCAGCTCATGCCCGTTGGGGCAAACCACCTGGATCCACAACGAAATGGCGGCGTCGCACTTCGGACACCGATTATCCCGACCAATCACCTTGGTCTCTATTTTCAATCGGTGGCCGTTTGGACAAGTGACTCGTATCCACATGGCAGTTTGCTCCCAGCCGGGATCTGTAGTCCCGGCATGCCCCACAAGCCTCCTTCCACCCAAAGTGGGGGAAACTGGGCCAAGCGTTTCCCGTCCCTAGCTCTCCCAGCCACGCTTTTTGGTAAATACACTTTTTCAATTAACTAGTGTACACGCATGGCAGCCCTCAAGGGAAGAAAAATCCAGACAATTTCCGCCACGATCCGAGCCAATGCTTGCTGCAAGAAAAAAACCCTTTGGCGGCTACCCCAG
>JAJRRR010000150.1 GCA_024279285.1 Planctomycetota bacterium | reverse complement strand
GGCCCGGCCAGGTCCTCGGCCTTCACGTCCACCGAGCCTTGCCACTGGACACGGGGCACCCACAACTCGGGGTGTTCGGGCACGCTGGCCCCTTGGAGCACAAAGCCCAGGGCGGAGATGTCGTCGGGGGCTAGGTTGTTTTTGATGGGTGCCATGACACGTTGGGCGGGGTCGTGGGGGTGGCGGTCGACGGCCCAAACCGCTCGGGCCGCTGCCGTAAAACCAACCGAGCCGTTGACGCGATAAATGGCCCGATCCGACGTGTTCTTCCGCCAATGCGAGATATACAGCACGGCCACGCCGGTTTCCTCAGCCAGCAGGTCCATCGGGGTTAGGGCGCGGCGCACGTCGGCATTCCTATGCGAGTCTGTTCTGTTGGGTAGGTAGGCGTCCACCGGATCAACTATCACCAGCACCACGTTGCCCAGTCTTTCGACTTCTTGCTGCAGCAACTGAACATCACGGGCCAAGTCAAACAACCGCTGGCCATCCAGCGGATCGGCCACTGCCCGAACAAAATGGACATACCGGCGATCACCCCCAGCAGCGAGAAAACGGGGCAGCAAGGTTCGTTCAGGCGAATCCTCCGCAGAAAGCACTATTACGTGGCCCTGGGGAGCACTGCCCATACCATCCGGCCAGGGCAGGCCCCGGGAAACGCGGGCGGCAATGTCCACAGCCAACGTGCTCTTACCCACCCCAGGGGCACCGGCAAAGATGGTGGTTTCCCCCCTGGGAACCCTGCCCCGCCAGAGCCAGCAAACCAGCTTGGGGGTCAGCTGATCCCCATGCACCAGCAGAAGCTGCACCCGGATGTCTTGTTCGCCGTCCTCGACCGTGGGCTTCCACACCGGCGCCGCGGCGGCCAGGCGCTGCAGGGTGCCCCGCACCTGTTCAGTTTCGGCTGCGTCGCCCCACAGGGCGCTGTCTGGATCAAGCAATAGTTCGCGCACATCTTTGCCGTGGGGCGGGGTGAAGATGCGCACCGGCACCACCCCGGCCAACTTTTCGGCTGCCGCCTCGGCGCCCCGTTTTCCAGCTTCGTCCGCGTCCGCGACGACGACCACTTCCCCTACCTGGTGACGTTTGCACCATGTTTCCAAGTCACCGGCTCCTGCGTTGGCACTGGGGCGACCAACGGCAAACAGCCCAAGTCCGAGCAGCGCCGCCGCGTCACTGGCACCCTCAGGAGCCCAGACCTGTTGGCCGGGAGAGGGAGAGGACTTGGGTAGGAACAGTCCCAGCTTGGACCCGGGCAGGCACTTTTTCTTGCCATTCCGATCGCGCCACTGCCAGCCCACGAGCTGGCTGCGGCCATCAAACATGGGCAGCAGGAGTCTTTCCCCTTGCGGCAACGCGCGCAGCTCAAGTAGAGCTTCGGGCGGCACGCCCAGGTGCTCTGCCCACCCTTTCAAATCGTCTACGCACAACGCCACCGACTCCTGCAGCCACCACTGCCACTCCAAACGAACCGACCGGTCCTGAGTGGAGCGCGACTTTACAAACTGCGGGGGAAAGAGGTCTTTCCACTCCAAGTCCAAAGCCTCTAGGACTTTTTCAGTGGCGCACCCCGCGAAGCAGATAATCAATATCCGACCATCCTTTCCCACCCCTATCGACAGGCTCGGATGGCGGTCGTCGTGCACTGGGCACCGAGCTATCCACTGCCCAGAACGACCACAGGGGCGGGGGTTGCAGCCGCGACGGCGCAGAGCCTCGAGACAGCGACCCAGCGGCTGATCTATTCTATCAGCCAAAAAAACGTTAGAATCGTACATGTTAAAAACCTCCAATTTGAGGAGCTGTGCCCGCGGCCCAGGGCGCAGCTCCAGTTGTTTTTGGCGGAAACCTTGCGAACCGAGCTAGATGTCGCGCATTCGCCCCGGGCGCCGGGATTCACTCCGACGGCGGAGCCAGGCACGAAGCTCCTCTTCACAGATCAGTATCCGACGCCCCAGCCTCAAGTAAGGCAACCCTTCACACTTGCGGAGAAGGTCCAGGTGCCTCGTCGAGATATGTAAGAGCTTTGCTGCCTGTGTACGTGTTAGATAAGCCATCTTTTAGCCTCCTTGCATAAACGTAACATCCTTGTTCCTTGTCTGCATTGTACAATAACTTCTCAACGCACCAATAAGAAAAATTTCCTTACTTGCGAAAAAAGTGGCTACACTTCCGCATCCATCTAATCTGAATTGGAACGGTTTTTTCAGATGATCTTCAAGAGGGCTTCTACCTGTTCCATCGCCATGACTAGACCCGAGAAAAGCAGTGAGCCCCGGCCCCCCGCGCTTGCCGATAAAACTGAAGCTTCCACACCGAGTTTGACCCAGATCAAGAAATGACTGACTACAAGCCTCATCCCCCGGTGGCTTTTGAGAAAAACGAAACAGGAACTTTGTCAAATGTCAAACTGCATATAAGCATTTCTCCCACCGGGAGTCTCAAGGGAAGTCTCAACAAAAATCCCAGAAAAATCCCACAATTTCCCGGAAATTTCAATTGAGATTTCTCCCGAAGTCCCCTTGATGCGCCACCAGTCCCTCCAAGGCATCACCTCAAGAGTTTAGGAAAAGCTTTTGCTAACAGGATAAGCGCTTGGTTAAGTTTAGAGTTAATTCCACCTGGAAAGGGATAGGGGGATTCCAAAGGGGGAAAGGGAAAACCAACTGGGCTGATTT
>JAJRRR010000001.1 GCA_024279285.1 Planctomycetota bacterium | reverse complement strand
GTTGCCCATCACCGACGATAGCCCCAGATGAACTGGCCATGTCTGATTTTCAAATCCTAGAGGCTTTGGATTCTCAGAAACTGAGCACGGTCCCGCCAAGGCCGGAAGTTTATCTCCGCTTCCTGACCCCTTGGACCCAACGATTGCTCACTCTGGTGGATCGCCGCCCTTGCAGTCCCAGTTTCGGCTCTCTGGATCGGCAGTGGTGGCACTATCGGACATCAGCGTTTGCTTCGGCCATGTATGAGGAAGGGGCGGCGGTGCTCGCCATGCTCTACAAGTACCGTTTCCCTGGCAACCGGTGGTGGCGGCATCCGCGCTTGCGGCAGCTCAGCTTGGCCGCGGTGGAATTTGCCACACGCAACGCTCACCCAGATGGGTCAGGGGACGACTACTATCCCTGGGAGCGGGCCTTGGGAGCGGCGGTGTTTTCGCTGGTGGGACTGGCCCACGCTTGTCGGCTTCTGCGGTGCACCCAGCCGGAGCTTTTGCGAGGGCTTCGGCGTCGGGCCCAATGGGTAGCTCAGCACGGAGAAAGCGGCACACTGGCCAACCACCACGCCTTGGCCGCCTGGGGACTGTGGCTGGCTTCCCAGGTGCTGCAAGACGAGCGCCTGCGCCATCAGGCCCTCAGCCGAGCCGAGCACACCTTGCAGATGCTCCACCCGGAAGGCTGGTTTTGCGAGTACGGTGGGGCTGACCCGGGCTATCAGACTCTTACCATCAGTGCCTTGGCCCGACTGGCAGCCGCGGCCGATCACGCTCCCGTGTGGAAGGCACTGTGTCAGGCCGTGGAGTTTCTGCAGTGGTTTGTTCACCCGGATGGGAGTTGCGGAGGGCCGTATGGTTCCCGAGGCACTTGCCAGCACTATGCAGCCGGGTTGGAACTTCTGGCCCGACGCTGGCCCCTGGCCGCCGCTGTGGCGGCTCGCTTTCGTCAGGCAGCCGCCGCCCAAGTGCCTCAAAGCCTGGAAGACGATCGGTTGTTTGTGCATTTCTTCTACGACCGGCTCCTGGCCTGGCTATACGCGCCCAGGCGCCTGACCCCCGGAAAGCTTTCTCAGGGAAGCCGCTGGTTTTCCCAGGCCGGATTGGTTGCCCATCGCAGTCCAGGGGTTCATGTGATTCTTTCCACGGCCCGAGGCGGAGCCTGGATGGCTTTTGGCCCTCAGGGGGCCTTAGCCGAAACGGCTCTGGTGGTTCAGGATGCCCGTGGACGCGTGGCCCATTCGGCCCACCACGAGCCTGGACAAAAGCCCCTTTACATCCGAGTGGAGCAGGATGGGTTTGAACTCCAACTAGCTCGGCCTCTGGTGTGGTACCAGCCGCGCTATGCAACGGTGTTTTCGCAAGCAGTGTTTCACTTGGGGATGGCGAGCTTGGGCCGGTTTTTGCGCACTGCGGTGCGTTGGGGGTTGCAAAAGTTGCTCATCACCGCAGCTCGGCCTTCCCCGGTGTGGCTTTGTCGTCGCGTTCACTATCAGGCACGCTCGGGTCCGGTGCTTACCGTTCGGGATGGTTTGAGTTTTCAAGGGCGTTTTCGGCCGGAGCGAATTTGGGTAGCCAGCGACTGGAGTGCCCAATATGTGGCAGCCACCGGCACTCCCCATCCGGCTTTGCTGACTCCTTGGAAGGATTGTTCCCATTGGGCCCCTGTGTGGCAGGCGTCCGGAACACTGGAGCTTGTGCGCAAAGTGCCGCTTTACGATGAACGCGCGGACAGTCAGACACATTGAGCCGGCTCCGCCGCAGGGCAAGAAGCGCGGAGCGTATGGGTTCCTGCGTCGCCTGAGAGCCAGCACTTGGCTGCGCCTCACCTTGGCGGTGGCTTTGTTGGCCGTGGTGTTTTGGGCAGCAGAGCCAGAGAAGGTGGGACAGGTTCTTGCCCAAGTGAATCCCTGGTTGGTGGCCGCAGCCGCAGCGTGCTTTTTGCCCCAATGGGTTCTCTCCACTTGGCGTTGGCGTCATTTGGTTCCTGGAGGGCCACTTGCTTGGAGCACCGCTTGGCAGCATCAAATGGTCGCTGCTTCGCTCAATCTGGTGGTGCCAGCCAAGTTGGGCGACTTGGGCAAGGTGGGCCTGCTGGTGCCTCGCGTACCCTGGACTCAAGCCACTGCGGCTGTGCTGAGCGAAAAGCTCTGGGACTTGGCAGCTCTGGCCCTGTTGCTTGGCTGGGGGTGGGTGGGGCCCGGGGCCCTGGTGCTTTGGGCCATCGTGGCTTGGTTGGGCGCTTGGGGCTGGGCGCGGCTCAAACAGGGCAGTTCAAGCTGCTCTCGCCTGGGCTGCGTGGCAGGGTTGTCGGTTTTGCTCTGGGGAGTTCATCTGCTTCAGATTTGGTGGTTTGGTTGGGCCTGCGGGCTGAAGTGGTCTTGGGCAAAAGTGTGCCAAGTGGTTCCGTTGGCCCTCGTGGCTGGACAGCTCCCATTGACCTGGTGGGGATTGGGCACACGCGATGCCGTGCTGGTGGCTATGCTCGTCCCCCCGGCTCAAACCGAACAGATGCTCGTGCTGGCTGCACTGCTGGCTTCGCGCTACTTGGTGCCGGGGAGTGTGGGCGCCCTTTGGTGCCTCCTGAAGCCAGCCAACGAGCAACCTACCCCGCTCCCTGCTCGCAAACACCCTGCTCCCAATGAGCTTCCCCTTCACCAACCGCTTCCCGCCAAGCAAGCCGCCTAGGGCTGTTGTGAGGAGTTGGGGCCAGATTGGGGAAAAGGGGGCGGGTTCTCCGGCTCGGAGTCTTTGAAGGAAGGCACCTGGGCAAACTTCTCCCCCGATGGAGCCGAATCGGCTATCACTTCTCCCGGAGAGCCAAATCGACGCTGGTAATAAACCTGAAGCCCATGTAACGCGTGATACAACGCTCCACATTCCAAGGCCATGTCTTCGGTCTCCTGAAGCAACCAACACAAGTGCTGCACGGCATTTTCCATCCAGGGTGCGGCCAGTTGTTCCGGGGGCAAGGCAAGAGCCAAAAACTCCACCGTGTGGCCTGTAGTCCCAAGCCGCTTTTCCACATCCGGGCTGCTGGCTGGGCGTTCGAAATACTCGGTGGAGAACGAGCCGTCGGGGTTTTGATAAGCTCGGGCCAAGGAGATGGCTTCCAGGATGCGTTGCTGAGCTTGGGCCCAGGCTCCGCGAAGTGACTCGCCTGGCTCGTGATACGCCTGCAAGGCCATCACCAGTCCAATCAAACGGTGCGTCCCTCCACAAGGGCTGGAATGCAGGTCTTGGGCAACTTCCACCTCCACCACTTTTTCCACAGTCCAGGTCTGGCCTTGATAGTTGGTCCACTGGGCATCTTTGGGCAGATAGCGACTCAAGGCGATCAGAGTCCAACTCATCTCCATCTGCTCGTCCACATCCCATTGGGCCCGACGGAGCATATCGCCCAGGGTGTAGGTGCGCCCTTGCCACCGGATAGGCTGCTTGAGACTCAGCCCACATTGGGACAACACCGCTAACCACTGGTCCTCGTGCCCTTGACCGATCTGAGAGCCGGGTTGGGAGATCACTTCCAGCCCTTGCTCGGTAGGCTCAAGCAGAAATCCCTCCACGGGGTTTCCGTCCAGGATCCACTTCAGGGCCGAAACCAATCGGCCTTCGTGAGTGACCAGGAACCGGTCTTGATAGGCAAGAATGCCGTGCAGGATTTGCCAGGCTCCGTGCTGCTTGACATCCAGATAGCGTCGTGAGTTGGCTTCCAGCACCTGCCGCACCAAGCGTTGAAGCTTTCCATCGTCCACATCAGCAAATTGGGGTGGGGAGCTTGGTCCAGGGGAGCCGGTCCCTGTTGACCCACATCCGCTTCCCACCACCACAAAGGCCAGCCCCAGCCAAGCAAGAAGGCGGAGTCCAAAAGAGCGTGGGCCAGACATGGTTTCACCGGCACTTGGACAAAGAGGCAGAAGTTGGCTCATGCTTTCAACTTACCCTGGCCTTTTGGCAGGTTCAATTGTTCTGGCTGGATGGTTTTATCTATTTGCCCTATTTTTCCAAGCAGAGATGCCACACTGGTTTGGAGCACGCGGGTGTCAAAAGATAGCGAATATAAGGGGAGTGGAAAAAATTGTGCAATTTTTCCTCCTCGGAAAGCGAAAGAACTTGTGCAGGATGCATAAAGTAAAGTTGTCTGCCAAGGACCAGTAGGCTGGCGGCTTGAAGTCAACCTGGAAAGAAAGGAAGAAGCAATGGGTCCTGCTGAGTTTGCAGCCACTTTGCCTCCCCAGCGGCAGACTGCCGGACCGGATCGACAAACGGTGCCTTTTGTGCCGCCGGTGCCCACCGTGCCCCAGTCGGTTCTCATTGTAGATGACGGCCCTGTGGCATTGGAAACCTTGCGGGAAATGCTGTTTCAGATCTGCGGTCCCAAGCTCCGCCTGCGCCACTGCACGCAAGGGCTGGAGGCCCTGGAGGTGTTGCGCCGCCGTCGGTTTGACCTGGTGATGATTGACTACTGGTTGCCCGACATGGACGGGCTGGAGTTGGTCTCGGCCATCGCCGACATGGTGGACGACACGGCCGTGGTGCTTATGGCACACGGGGGAACTGGGACCTTGGGAGCGGAGGCCCTGTACCGGGGAGCCCGACACTTCGTTGATAAAGACCGACTGGATGTAGAAGCCCTGGAAGAAGTAATCCTTCAGGCGTGGCAAACCGCCCGAATGGAATGGATCACCAGCCAGCGAATCGCCCAAATGCACCAGCAACTGGATCAGTTGGCGCACCAGCTCCAACAGGTCACCGACAAGCTCCAGCAAATTCAAACCATGGCCGCCGCCATGCCCCAGGCAACCTGCCTGAACGAACAGTTTGACCACTTGGCCCAAAATCTCCAAAACATTCAGCAGTCCTTGCGGGAGATGAGTTAGACCGCAAATGAGGGGTGGCACTCAGGCAGAAGGGGGGGTTAGCTGCTGGCCGAGCGGTAGCTGTCCAGGGCTTTGAGAAAAATCCACCGCCCCAAGGCAAAGCTTCCCACTGTGGCGGCCAGGGCATAGAGCATCAGCCACCAGTGTTCCGGCTCCAGCGGCTTGGCCAACAGCCGTGCCGGGACATTGACCACCACCAACACAGGCACCAGAAAGGTGAAAATTCGCCGCAGCCAGTCGCCCACCGGGCCACGATAAATCTCCATCGGATAACGCGAAAAGTTGGTCAAATAAAACCAGAAGTTGTACAAAGACTGGTTGCGTCCCAGCCAGATGCTCGTTGAAGCCAAGGCGATCATCAAACTATAGAGGATCACCACCCCACAAATGACATAAAACGGATAAGCCACCACTTGAAACCATCCCGGGTGATAATCCAGCCGATACAGACTATAGCTCAACAAACACAGGCCAAACACAAAGTTGGCCAGCGAAGACCAGTCCACTTCATACAAGGAGATCAAAAACTGGGTGTCAATAGGTTTGACCAAGGCAAAGTCCAGCCCTCCTCGGCGGATCAATTCACTGAATTCCTCGGCGTTGGGCATAAAAAAGGTCTGAACAATGCTGTTGATCAACAGCGTGGTACTGAGAAACACAAAGAACTCATACTGTCTCCATCCGCTCTGGGGAGCCAATTCGCCATGTGATCCAATTTGATGGAAAATCAAGATATAAAATCCTAAATTCATAAACACCCATGAAAGCGAGGATATAGAATTGATAATAAAATTCCATCGGAATGTCATATCCCGTACAAGGCTATTTCTCAAAAATGTCATAAACACGCGCCAGTAATGTGTTATTGCCATAGTTTGCTTCCTATTTGCCTGTCTTAAGATCGGAAATTTATCCTCCGTAGGCTGAATATTGGTCAATGCCTCGGGCATAGGTCCATCGGCACAGGATAATAAAAAAGACTACCCAGCCGGCCTGGACGCTCAAGCCCATGACAAGCTCTCCACCTTGCACTTTTCCCAAAAACACAGCAGCCGGAAAATAGGCCAGATATTTCAGCGGCAGGAAGTTCACCAAGGTCAGCCAGGGCTCGGGAAGCATGTCCAAGGGAAACATGTGTCCGGAAAAGAAGAAGTTAAACAACATATAAACGAACAACAGCGAGGTTACTTCCAAGAACCAGAACGAAATCAACCCTAGGGTGGCTTCCAGGAAAAATCCCAGCAAAAACGCCAGAATGAGCGAAAGAATGTACGCGGCCATCACTTCCGGATCCGGCCAGCCGGGAAAATAGTGGCGGCAGATGTAAAAAACTGCTGCAAATGGCAAGGCTGCAACGAAATAGTAAACCAGCTTATGGGCCACTCGGGCCAGAAGAAGCACGGTGATCATGTCCACCGGTTGGATGAGATATTTTTTGACTTCTCCTTCGCGCACCTGTCGGGCGATTCCGGAAGCCAGGCCCGGCATGCTCGAAAAAGCACGAGAAACCATCGTCAACAGGTAATAGGCCACAAAATTGTGATAAGTATATCCGGCAATTGTCTCTCGCGCATTGGCGTGAAAAATCGCACCCCAAAGGAAGATCTGCGTCACGATCGGCAGAAATCGCATCAAGGTGCCCAGAACAAAATCGCCCCGATACACAAAGCGCTCCTGGATGGAGATTTGCAACATCACCCACCAGGTACTTGCTCGGGCTTGAAGCTCCTCCAGCCCGGCGTGCAACTTACCGGTCAAGGAAATGGATGAAAACATCATGGCGATTCCGACAGGGAAGCTGATTCTTGGGAGTCTTTTTCACGCGTCCAGTATTCAGGGTTTTCCTCATAAACCACTGTGTCGTTGACCTTCAATTGTACGGCACTGATGTGCAAAGTTGGCCAGCGGAATCTTAATCGCAATCGGACAGTTTGGGAACCTAAGTTCCGGGGCAATTCAAATTCATATTCCTGGCCGAACCAGTTCTGCACCAATCGTTGTTGGACCATTTGGCCGTTGACCAGGATCATTTCTTCGCCGAATACGGGACTTAAAGGGTCGTGGTTCCACACAAACCGATATTCCACCGTGCAGGGGACCGGCTGATGGATCCGAAAGGCCCGATACAGCCATCCTCGGCCACTGAGGGTGGCTTGTGGCGTTGAGGAGTCGTCGTGGGTCCTAGGCGGTGAGCTGTTGCGGGGACGGCCCGCCTGACGCAACTTCCACAGCACCCAAACAAACACCACCAATCCCGCCCCGGTGAGCACAAGCCACACTTGGGCCCGAAACGGTTCCAAGGGATAGTGCGTTCGGGTGAAAAAGAACATTCCCAAGGGAACCGCAAACACTAAAGTCAACAGCACATAAAAAGCTCCAAACCGCACCCCCTTGATGGCCAAGATCCCCAATGCAGCCAGCAGCAGCGGCACCAGCTCAATCAGCCCTGGCATAGCATCCGCCCGAAAGTTTGCTTCCGGTAAGCACTTTGGGGAGGCACGCCCTCGGATCCGATCCCTGATTCCAGGATAATGTTCCCTGCCGCTTCGTCCCAGAGGTGGTCTGGGTCATGCGGATGAGGTGGACACGGGCGAGGGCGATTCTTGGGAAGTTTGCTGCTGGACGCAGGAGAACATTTCGGCGATGACTTCTTCCAACGGTGGATCTTCCACGCTGACATCTTCCACGGCGTGGTTTTGCAGGATGGCGGCCACCAGCTCGGGCACGCCTTGGCGCGGCACACGAAGCTTTACCCGAGGAGGCTGGCACTCCACCACTTTTCCATACCGATGAAAATCACGCGACGATTGCCCGTCGGCCAATTGCACCGTAAGGATTTTGGAGCGACCAAACCGCTCCACGATCCCTTCCAGAGAGCCGTCGTGAACAATTCGCCCCTGGGCAATGACAATCACCCGCTGGCACAAAGCTGCCACATCCTTCATGTAGTGGCTGGTCAGCAAAATGGTCAATCGGCGTTGGCGCTGGTACTCGCGCAGGAAGTTTTGAATCGTGTGCTGGGCCACAACATCCAGGCCGATGGTGGGTTCGTCCAGGAAGAGCACTTCAGGCTTGTGCAACAGGGCAGCCATGAGTTCCATTTTCATGCGCTCTCCCAGGGACAGTTCGCGCACCGGACGGCCCAGCAGTTCGCGCACACCCAACATTTCGGCCAATTCATCCCTGGTGCGCTCATATTCCCCAGGAGGAATGCGGTAGATGTGCTGATGCAGTCGAAACGACTCCAGAGCCGGCAGGTCCCACCACAACTGGTTCTTCTGGCCCATCACCAGGGCGAATCGCCGCCGGTAGGCGTTTTCGCGCCTCCAGGGCACATGGCCCAGCACTCGGGCTTCGCCCGAGGTGGGCGTGATCACCCCGGAAAGGAGCTTCAGCGTGGTGGTTTTTCCGGCTCCGTTGGGGCCCAGGAATGCAACGAACTCTCCCTGTTCCACTTCAAAAGAGATGCCGCGCACGGCGTGCACTTCGCGCCACCGGCGCCGGAACAGCCCCCTGAAGGCAGCCCAAAGCCCCTCGCTTTTCTGATATACCCGATAAGTCTTGCTCAAATTGCGAACTTCAATCACGGCCATACGGTCATTATAAAAGCAGCCTTCGGTGGCGAAAAGCCAAGCCAAAAGCCAGGAAGGATTTGCAAAATCTGTGCATTTTGCTTGCTTTAGCAGCAGGACCGAAATACTATCAATCTTAAGGACACATCGGTTTTGGTTGACATAACCCCTCTGGGCGTGGACCGGGATTCCTCGGATGCGAACTTGGGAGCAAGTCGGCATGAAGTTGCGAGCGATTGCGGTTTGGTGTGCCCTGGTGTTTCTGCCCCAGACGCTGCTGGCCCAAGGTGGCGGGGGCGGCGGTGGTGGTGGTGGCAATGGAAATGTCATCATCGCCGGGCAGACCGCAGGGGTGCAAGTTGACGCCCAGGGAGTGCTGCGTTTGGTGGTTCGGGACGCAGGGGGACGATTGCTGCGCCAGCGCATCTTGGCCGCTCAAGCCCAACTGGATCCCGAAGTCGCCCAGCCCAGCCCTCTGCGAAAGATCTCTCTGAATCGCCTGGAGCAGGTCATTGCTGAGCATCTGGCTGCCGGAAAACCGCTCCAAGCCGAGGTCAAGTATCTGGCAGGGCTCACCCGGGTGCAGTTCGTCTTCTTCTATCCCGAAACCGGCGACATCGTCCTGGCCGGTCCGGCTGAAGGTTGGGTGGAAGATGCGGTGGGCCGAGTACGCGGAATCCATTCCGGACGCCCAACCATCTTGCTGGAAGACCTGCTGGCTGCACTGAGAGCATTTCCCCCCGGCCAAGTGCGCCAAAACTTCGTGGTTGGCTGCTCCATTGATCCCACTCAAGAGGGACTGGCTCGGTTGCAGCGGTTTTTGCGTCAAGTGGGCCGTTATGTCCGTCCGGGCAGTGGGCCAGCCATCGCCCAGGGGATTCGCAAAGCTCTGGGCTATCACAACATCCGCGTGTTGGGCATTTCCCCTCGCACCCACATGGCCCATGTGCTCGTCGAAGCCGACTATCGGATGAAGCTCATCGGCATCGGCCTGGAACGCCCACCGGTGAAAATCCGCAGCTATGTGGACTTGGCCACCCGAGGAGGTTCTTCCCGAAACGCTCTCCAGCGCTGGTATTTCGTGCCGGACTACGAATGCGTGCGGGTGAGCGAAGATGGTCTGGCCATGGAGCTGGTGGGCCAAGGAGTGAAGCTGGTCAACGAAAGCGAAGTGGTGTTGCCTGATGGACGGCGGCTCTCCAATGTGCGGCCAGATCGGGCCAGTGTGGCGTTTGTGCGTCAATTCACGGCCCGATTCCCTCAACTGGCGGCAGCCGAGCCGGTGTTTGCCCAGCTCCGCACGGCCATTGATCTGTTGATCGCTGCCGCGTTCATCCAGCAGCAAGATTACTACGGCAAGGCTAACTGGCCTGCCGAACTTCTCCGCGATGAACAACGCTTGCCCATTGAGGTGTTGCCTGCTCCTCAGCGGGTGGAGACGGCGGTGAATGTGTTGTGGCGTCGCGGGCGACTCTACACCCCCTTGGGAGGAGGAGTGCAGATTCAGCCCTACTTGGCTTTGGCATCAGAGCGTCTTCTGCGGGACGAAAAAGGCCAGGTGGCCCAACTTCGGGTCAAGCTCTCCCAACTTCCGCCTGGGCGTTGGTGGTGGGACTAGTCCCTCGAAGGCTGCTCCTCCTGTGCATAGCAAGGCTCGCCTCCTTCCCTCACCCGAGCTTCGGCTCGGGCTTTTTGTTGCGCTGCTGGAATCTTCATCCTAAGAGCATTAGGCTAAAGAACGCTTTGGGCAACTTGTTTGGCCACCACCGCGTGCTAAAGGAGGGTTGGGCAATGGCCTTGGAGTTGCGAGTTGGAGCGGCTGCGGCCAACATCACGCCTCCGCTGGGAGTTTCCATCAACGGCGGGATGCGCGACCGCCGGGCTCAGCACATCCACGATCAGCTTCATGCCCGGTGCCTGGTGCTGGAATCGGGCAAGACTCGGATGGCTTTTGTCGTGTGCGACAGTTGCATGATTCCTCGCCAGATCACCGACTCGGCCAAGCAACTCATCCAGGAGCACACAGGCATTCCGCCCAGCCATGTGCTGATCTCTGCCACCCACACCCACTCGGCTCCCACGGCTGCTGCGGTGTTCCAAAGCGAACCCGATCCCCGCTATTGCGACTTTCTCACACAGCGTATCAGCGACGGGGTGCGTTGTGCGGTGAACAATCTGGAGCGGGCGGAGTTGGGCTGGTGTGTGGGCCAGGAGCCCACCCAGGTGTTCAACCGCCGCTGGTATGTGAGTGACCAACGCCTGCTGCGCAATCCGTTTG